>JAIKZX010000043.1 GCA_024681935.1 Fretibacterium sp. | reverse complement strand
ATGTCTGGTTGGTAGAGTTTTTCGCGTTGAACGTGTCCTCGTCGGTCGCCAGCGTGATGTCACCCTCCATCACCTCGCCGGTATCCTCATTGAGGTAGTAGTGCTGGAAGTGCAAATCCTTTCCTTCGACCTTGGACGTGTTGATGGTGTAGTCCAAAGTATCCCGCGTCACGCTGTTGGTCCCCCAGCCGTCAGGCCACTCGCTGTTCGTGATCCCCTCAACCGTGGCCTTGACAGCAGCACTGTCAGCTGCGCCGGCTGCCGAGGAGTTGGCCGAGACATTGTAGGTGAACTTGTCGCCCACGCTGAAGCTCTGCGCCGAGCTGGCAGCTCCAAGGACCAGTTTGAACGCCGCGGAGTTCGAGGAAGAGAGGCCCAGCTTCACGCCAAGACTGACCCCGCTAGAGCCGCCATCCAGCCGGATGTCGGAAACGGAAGTGCTGCCGACCGTACCGTCCACATCCAGAGTCTTGACCGACGCCTTCAGTGTGACGGTTCCCTTGTCAGTGTCCACAGCTGTAACCTCAAACAGGATGCTGGCATTCTTCTCCGCCCCGGATGAGCTGGCGGTCACCATCGCTGAGGATGAGAAGGCACGCGAAACCTCCGATGCTGTGGAGCTGCCGCGCGTAACCGCTGCCGTTCCAACCTGAGTGGTGGTCTTGAAGGAATAGTCGCGGGAGGTCAGAGTCACCGACGCACCGGAATCCTTGACGTTGACCACCGATCCAAACTCGCTCTTAAGCTGATTAACAATGGAAGCAGTAGATGCGTTTGCGGCAATGTTGGCCGTGTGCGTCTTCCCGTTAATCGTCAGTGTGATTGTCTGCGCTGCCGAGCTGGTGCTAACACTAAGGGTTGCCTTGTTCTCCGTGTAATTCGTATCCACGCCGAACACGCCGGTGAGCTTGACAGCCCCGGTCACCTTGCCCGCCGAGCCGGTGGAAACGGTGTAGGTGGCCGCCGGCATATTGCTGACAGCTACCTTGGTGACGCCCGCCTCTTTGTTGATGTACTCGTTGCTGATGGAGTCTGCGTGCTTAATGGTGAAGATATCGCTCTTCTGCACCTCACCCTGGCCGGCGTCCGCCTTAATCTTGATGTTGTAGTTGCCCTCAACGGAGCTCTTCTGACCAAACTGATCGAGGGAGCGCAGCCCGCCCTTAATAATCGCCTGGGTCTCGCTGTCGCTGGAACTCCACAGGGCCGCCGCGTCGCCGTTCAGCAGCTTCTTCTTGTTGAACTGAGTGGTGTTGCCGATGCGGGTGATCTCCTCGCGGAGCTGATCGACCTCTTCCTGGATGTAGCCGCGGTCCTGCTGCGTCAGCGTATCGTTGGCCGCCTGAACGGACAGCTCGCGCATACGCTGAAGGATGCTGTGGGTCTCGGAAAGAGCCCCCTCAGCCGTCTGGATCATGCTGATGCCGTCCTGGCTGTTGGCCACGGCCTGATCAAGGCCGCGGACCTGAGCACGCATCTTTTCGCTGATGGCCAGCCCCGCCGCGTCGTCGGACGCGCTGTTGATGCGCAGACCTGTGGACAGCTTGTTGATGCTCTTCTGCAGCGCGTTGCTGGTACTGTTGATGACGTTGTACGTACTGAGCGCCGGGATATTGTGATTAACTACCATTGCCATAATGAATTCCTCCCTGGAATATGACTGAAATATCCATCCTGCCGCCCTCCGTGGGGACAGGTTCCCTTCCGTCTCCATCGACCTTATGCTTCGCTGCCTTCATTTACTTGCCCGGCGCCCCTTTTCAGTGCGCCGCTGAGGCTCGCAAAAGCCGCTTCGCCTGCGGCCGATGGAGATTCGGAAATAAACGCTTTACTGCCAATGCCATCCGGAGCTGCTGCCTCCGGTTGATACCTTTGTTTGCCGGCTTCTGCGGCAGACAGCCAGCGCTGGTTTCTAAAAACTGCCTGCCCTTTGCCCCGACAGGGGAAATCTGATACTGAGGCCCCTGTCTAAGCTCTTTATCGGACGGGCGAAAAACAGACTTTAGTCCCCGCTTAAAATTTCTTTTATCCGGCTGCCTGCTGAACGGGCGTCTTCCGCCATTCAGCAGGAACAGACATACCCGAACGATTTTATATCATAGCACATATTTGAGAAAAATCACATTAACTGATATGATATGGAAAGAGAAACGAACCGGGAGGGTGAGTCATGCGGCTTTGCGGCTACACGTGAGGATTGGAACGGAATGCACGGGATGCATATTCCGGCAGGTTCCTCCGTTGTGCTGTGAGACCGGCCCTTCATATTCGTCCGTCCCTTCTGCCCGAATAGGCATCCCCCTGTCTGTGTGTTTTTAGCTGAGGCTGGAACCAGGCCCGCGCCGTGAGCGCAGGTCTGCGGTGTACGCGGTTGAAGACTGAATGTCATCGCGCACGTGTGCGGCTGGATCCGGAATTCAAAGTCCGGAATCTGATATGAGGGGGATCAGAATTGTTTTCACTGCCCAAAAATTTTGAGACATTTGACGAAAAACGCAAGGCCTCGTTCATGGCACTCCACGAGGCCAGGCAGCGGGGCAAAAAGGTCATCGGGACCTTTTGTTCCTACACACCCACAGAGCTGATTTACGCCGCCGGGGCCATCCCCGTCGGGCTCTGCGGCAAGAGCGAGCAGGGCATTGCCGAGGCGGAGACGGTGCTGCCCAGGACGCTGTGCCCGCTGATCAAGGCCAGCTACGGAATGGCGCTGTCCGACCAGTGCCCGTACTTCTTCTTCTCTGACGGCATCATGGCCGAAACAACCTGTGACGGCAAAAAGAAGATGTACGAACTCATGAACGCCCTCAAGCCCGTGCACGTTCTGAACCTGCCCCAGGGGCGGGACCAGGCCATGGCCCTCGACTCCTGGACGGGGGAAATGCACGCGGCCGCGCACTGGCTGGAGGACCTCTTTGACGTGAAGATCACCGATGAGAAACTCCACGACGCCATTGTCTACCGCAACCGCGTCCGGCGGGCCC
Organism: Fretibacterium sp.; assembly: GCA_024681935.1. Lineage (GTDB taxonomy): Bacteria > Synergistota > Synergistia > Synergistales > Aminobacteriaceae > JAFUYV01. The sequence continues at coordinate 2,148 of JAIKZX010000043.1, read as the reverse complement.
TTGTGGCCCTTTACGAGGTGGCGAAGACCAGGCCGTCGCCGGTGTCCGGCTACGAGATCAGCACTGTGGCGGAGTCCGTGGACTTCCACTTCACCGATGATGACCTGGTGGAGAAGATAGAGAAGATCACCCGCGATTTTAAAGCCCGGGTCCGGGAGGACGCAGGGAACCGTCCCCGCGTGCTCATCACCGGCTGCCCCACGGCGGGCGTGCGGGAGAAGGTCATCCGCCGCCTGGAGGAGATGGGGGCGGACTACGTCTGCGCGGACAACTGCTCCGGACCCCGGGCGCAGAAGTTCATGGTCGACGAGACGGGCGACCCGTACCGGGCCCTGGCGGAACGCTACCTGAAGATCAACTGCTCCGTCATGACGCCGAACACATCCCGTTTTGACGACCTGCGCCGCCTCGTGCCGGACTATCAGGTGGACGGCGTGATCGAGGTGGTGCTGCATGGGTGCCACACCTTCGCGGTGGAGGCGTGGAACACGATGAAGGTGGTGCAGGAGGAGCTGGGCCTGCCTTATCTCCGTCTTGACACGGACTTCTCGAAGGCCGACCAGGGGCAGATCGAAACGAGATTAGGCGCGTTTATTGAGATGATGACCGCGGCGTGAATTTATCAAGCTTAATCCCATTCGGGACCCGGAGAAGGCAGGGACGAATATCCCTGCCTGCGGTACCTGTACGCCCCGCCTGGGTGTTCGCCGTCAGGACGGAGACAGCACAGAGCCGTGCCTGAAAAGATCATAATATTTACTTTCGACTTTCTCCGTGATATACTGCCCGTGATTTGATAATACCCGTATTTATATGAAAGATTTTACTGAGGCCGTGACATTGTCAGCTTTTGATGTGACAAACAAAGCACGATAATAACGGTGAAAAAAGCGGTTGTTTTTAATATACAAAACTCTGAAAGGGATGAATTTTTTTATGAATTCCAGGGAGATTTCTCGTCGTGATTTTCTCAAGGGAACTGCCGCTGCAGGTTTGGGCTTGACCGCCGCTTCGACTCTCGGGCTTGCCGGAACGGCCTTCGCAGAAGCCGGAAAGCTTTACAAGCCCGGAACCTATCAGGCAACCGCCTATGGCAATTTGAGCAACATCACCGTGCAGTGCACCTTCAGCGAAACGGCGCTGACGAAGGTTGAAATCCTTTCACAGCAGGAAACGCCCATTCTGTTCTCTCAGGTTCAGGACCAGCTGATACCGGCCATCATTGAAAATCAGGCAGGCGGCCTTGATGCAGTGACAGGGGCCACAAACTCCTCGAAGGCCGTCAAAAACGCCATCGCCGACTGCGTTGCCCAGGCCGGAGGAGACAGGGAAGCCTGGCTGGGCAAGTCCATCAAAAAGGTGGCCGGCGCGGATGAGACATACGACGCCGACATCGTGGTCATCGGCTGCGGCGGCGCGGGATTCATGGCCGCAATCACGGCGGGCTGGCAGGGCAAAAAGGTCATCGCCATAGAAAAAGCGGGCTCCGTCGCCGGTGTGAACGGCATCAAGGTCTCCGGGCCCTTCGCCGTGCGCACCAGCGTGCTGGAGGCCAAGGAGGGCGGCACCACGCTGGAGGTTGAGGATGTCTTCCAGCACGTGATGGCCTACACCCACTGGACGCCCAACCCCGCTTTGATGCACCGCTGCCTGGACGAATCAAAGAACGCCGTGGCCCAGCTTCTCAAGGTCGGCTATAAAATGAAGGAGGTCAACTTCCGCTTTGAGACGCCATTCATCGGTCCCAAGGGCGGCTTCCATCTGATTTTGAACGCGCTGGAGGAGAGAGTGCAGCTTTGGGAGAAAGCCCTTGCCGACGCGAAGGTCAATGTCATCTACAACACCACAGCCACCGGCCTGCTGATGGACGGCGATAAGGTCAGGGGCCTCACCGCGAGGAAAGCCGACGGCACAAAGATCACAATCAACGCCAGGGCGGTTATCGTCGCGGCGGGCGGTTATCTCGGCAACCGCGACCTGCAGGAGAAATTCCTCAAGACCCGCAAGCTGAACGCGGCCGCCGGCGGCAACAGCCTGTGCACCGGCGACGGCATCATGATGGCCACGGACGTGGGCGCTGTCATGACCAAGACGTTTGGCTACTGCCCCTGTGAATACGGCGGAACGAACGCCAAAGCCTCGCGCCCC
>JAIKZX010000153.1 GCA_024681935.1 Fretibacterium sp. | reverse complement strand
GTCGGAGGTGGAGAGGATGTCGCGGATGAAGGAGGAGATGCCCTCGTAGTGCGTGCACATCGCCGTGATGTCCGCGATGAGGCTGTCGGTGTAGAGGATGTCGTCCACATGGGCGTAGCGCGCGTAGTGCTCGTTCTCCGGATTGTGGAGCTCCATAACGGTGTAAATCTCCGGCCTCATGGACTCCACCGCCAAACCCGTCAGGATTGTCCGGGAGTCGTCGTCGCCCTGCTTCGGGTCCCAGAGGATGATGGCCGCCCGCGCCTTCGCAATTCCGCCTTTCACCAGGGATTCTACATCGGAGGGGTTGCCCTGCACAAAAAACACATCGCCATGGAGATCCTTGGGGCGCTCCCCGGCAATGACGGATATCTCCCTCCCCGAGGCCGTGAGCTGGCGGATGAGGTGCGGTCCGCGCTCATTCCAGCCGCAGATCATGACGTGCCCATCAAATTTGCAGACGCTCATTCCCAGCAGTTCCTTCAGGCGGCTGTTGAGCAGACGCTGCATGACCTCTGCGAACACGACGCCAAAAAGGGCCACCCCGAAGATCGAGAGCAGGAAGACGATGATGCGCCCCACGAAAGAACTGGGCGCCGAAGCAAACTCTCCCTGGCCAATCAGCGTGAAGAGAACGCTCCAGAGGGCGTCCAGCCAGGAGCCCTGAAAGTTCTTTTCCTGCCACCAGACGGCAAGCGTGCAGATGGCAAGCAGCACCAGAAAAAGAATAAGCGACCCCAGAAGACGGTGCTTGAACTTTTTGGAGAAGTTCAGTCCCCGTTTGGCGTTCTTGACTGTCTTGGTAAAACGATTCGCCATAACTCAAACCTCCCTTAATCAAGATCAGTCCAGATAATCCCTAAGTTTTCGGCTGGGCTGCCGCAGCTTGCGCAGGGCCTTTGCCTCAATCTGACGGATACGCTCGCGGGTGACGTTAAACTTTCTCCCAACCTCCTCAAGCGTGTATGAGTGTCCATCCTCCAACCCAAAGCGGTAGTGCAGCACCTCGCGCTCCCGGTTCGACAGATTGGCAAGCATTTCCTCAATCTGCTCGTGAAGGAGGTGTCCCGCCGCAGCCTCATCCGGACTGGGGAGTTCCCGGTCCTCGATAAAGTCTCCAAGCTGACTGTCCTCCTCCTCCCCGATGGGAGTCTCCAGGGAAACGGGCAACTGTGAGATACGGCGAATCTCCTCGACACGCGTGGCGTCAATACCCATCTCCTTCGCTATCTCCTCGTCCGAAGGCTCCCGTCCCAGCTGCTGCACAAGCTGACGCGAGACACGTACCATCTTGTTGATGGTCTCGACCATGTGGACGGGGACGCGAATCGTCCGGGCCTGGTCCGCAATGGCGCGGGTAATGGCCTGACGGATCCACCAGGTGGCGTAGGTGCTGAACTTGAACCCGCGCTTGTAGTCAAACTTCTCCACAGCGCGAATCAGTCCGAGGTTCCCCTCCTGAATCAAATCCAGAAAGAGCATTCCCCGCCCGATATATTTTTTTGCGATACTGACCACCAGACGAAGGTTGGCGTCGATCAGCTTCTGTTTAGCCTCCTCGTCGCCCTCCTCCATCTTCTTGGCCAGCTCAACCTCATCTGCCGCCGTCAGGAGCGAGACCTTCCCAATCTCCCGCAGATACATCCTCACGGGGTCCGTCAGGGGGATATCATCCAGCTTTCCAAGCCCCCCATCCCCATCCAGAGCGGAGATAAATTCTTCCCTGCCCTCGGTAGTGGGGATGTTCCTGTGCTTTTCCTCATCGACGACCTCAATCCCCATCTCCTGAAGATTGTTCAGGATGTTGTCCAGAGTGTCAGGATCCCAGACCTCAACGGGGATGTGTCGTTCTATATCTCTGTGTGTGACAAAACCGCGTCCCTGCCCTTCACTGACCAGGTTGCGCACCGTACCAAGGTAGGCATCTCCACGCTGTGCGTCGTCCTGCCCCTCCTTCCTGGCTCTGACGGGTGCTCCCCCTGTCTTCTGGGGCTCTTTCTGCTTCTTCTCCGGCGCTTTGCTGCTTCCAGCTTTCTTCTCAGTCATCTCTCTTAACCATCCCTTATCTTCAACACCCATCCGCCAGCACACCCAGACTGATACCCAAAAATGGCGGGAAGGGGAGCTCAGGCGAGGGCCCCACCATCTGCCGTGTCTCCTCAAACTCCATCTCGTAGAGAAGCTGGCTGATTCTGAGCTGCAGAGGGTCATCCGTCTCGTATGGCATACAAAACCGGCGATATCCAAATCTTTCCGCAAAGAAGGGCAGAGCGTTTTCCCTTTGCGGCGGCTTCTTTTTAGAACCTCGGCGTGCCCGCGGCCGGACGGACGAAGCGTTCTGTCCCTTTACACGGCCGGAGAGGAATCTCTCAAAGCTGTCCAGGAACTCCTCCTCCTCAAAGAACGGGCCGTTACTCACCACCGCAATGGCCTTCAGAGAGCCCCTCAGGACCCCCTGATTCCAGAGAGAACAGAAGGCGACCCCCGCCGCGAGGTCTCCATACTTTTTCATCTCATCCAGTTCGTCCGCCACAAGGCGTTCCATGCGCGGGGAATAGCCAAGAATCATCATGAACCCAAGGCTGACCAGCCCATAAGGGTCAGCCCTGTAAAAATTATCCCTCATAAGGCTTCCAATGCATCCTGTCTGGGGAGAGGCCATGAAAAGGAACTCGCTGTCAAGGGCGAGGCACTGAGCCGCCACCCTTCGCAGCTGCGGACTGTAAAGACGATTGATGGAGACCGGCTGATAGTCCACCCCAAAGGGGAACCACGACGCGATCTCCAAATCAAGATCAGAATTCCAGTAAGGGAGCAAGGCTATTGGGCGGATGCCGGTTCAGCCTCCTTCTCCTGCTTTTCGCGAATCACCTTGACCACATGCTCAATGAGCTGTGTAATCTCAGGTTTCGTGACCTGATAGTTCGCCCCCACGCTGGCGGCCTTTCTCTTGATATCCGCAGACATGATGGAAGAGAAGACGATAACCGGCACGTCCTTTGTCTCCACGTTCTCCTTGATGCGGCGCGTCAGCGTCAGACCGTCAAGATGAGGCATCTCCACATCTGTAATCAGGAGGTCACAGTGCTCCCTGTCGCGGACGATGGCATCGTATGCCACCTTGCCGTCCGGGCATATATTGAGGTTGGTGAAGCCACTGGCAACCAGAGCGTCCTCTACCTGCTTGCGAATCAGCGGGGAGTCCTCGGCGACAATGATGTGATAGTCCGCCGGATGTCCGACTCCCTCCATCATCACGACAGCCTTGGCCGGGTCGCCGCTGTGCTGAATGACGAGCTGCGGGCTGATTGTCTGGACAATCGCCTCGTAGTCCAAAAGAAGGACGTTGCGCGAGTCCCGTTTGATGACGTAAAGAATCCAGTCCCCCAGATACTTGCCCGTCATACTGGCATCCAGGTCCTCAGACTTGATGCGGTAAATCCGTTCCACCGCGTCGACGACAAAGCCCAGCTTCACCTCGTTGAACTCCGCGATAATCACTTTGCTCTGCTCCAGGGGAGTTGTGGGCTGGATCCCCAGGAAAATGCGCAAATCCACCATCGGCAGGACCTCGCCACGCACAGACGTAATCCCTATCAGCGCAACAGGAGCGTCCGGAATTGCCCGACACCCCGGCCACCTTAGAATCTCCCGCGTCTTATCGACGTTGATGGCGAAAGTCTGCTCCCCAAGGACGAACACAACAAGCTGCCATTCGTTAGTACCAGCCTCGGTTGTTACCTTCTTAACTTCCTGCACGAAGACTCCCCCGTTCTCCCCTGTATATGGGTCGGATAGGAAACCCGCTACGCGGGTGCCACGATCTCTTGGCGTTTATCTTACCACTATCTGCCCCAAAGCGCCAATTTATTATCCCAAATATCGCAGCCCCATCATGGTGATGTCGTCGAACTGCGGCGCATCCCCCACAAAACTGTCCACCTCGCGCTTCATAGACACAAGAAGCTCCTCCACCGGTTCGTCCATGTGACGGTCCAGAGCACAGATCATGCGGTCCGTTCCGTAAAGCTCATTGTCCGCGTTTGTGGCCTCCGCCACACCGTCCGTGTAGAGATAGAGACTGTCCCCGGGTTTGAGCTCAAACTCGGTCCCGCGGAACTTCATCCCATCCATCACCGCCACCGCCGGGCTGTTCTTTGTCTTCACCAGCTCCCAGGTACCGCCTGCGCGTCTGACGGCCGGGTATTCGTGTCCCGCGTTGGCTGCAGCCATCTTTCCCGTCGAAATTTCAAAGATTCCCAGCCAGACCGTCACAAAGAGCCCCGCCTCGTTTCCATCGCAGAGCTGAGTATTCACATCGGCTAATATCTCCTGGGGAGAACCTCCCATCTGCGCGCGGGTCTTGATGAGCGTCTTGGCTATCACCATGAAGAGCGCAGCCGGGACCCCTTTGCCGGACACATCAGCAATCACCAGCGCCAGATGATCCCCGTCGATGAAAAAGAAGTCGTAGAAATCCCCTCCGACCTCCCTGGCCGGAGTCATGGACGCGTAAATCTCAAATTCCCTGCGGTCCGGGAACGGCGGGAACTTTCGCGGCAGCATATCCGCCTGTATCTGCGTAGCGACGTTCAGTTCCGCCTCAATCTGCTCCTTTTCCCTGGTGACGCGGGTGAGGTTCTCAATGTAGTCCCGGATGTCAATCTCCATCTGGTCAATCGTTCGCGCAAGCTGCCCGATTTCGTTGGCGCTGCGAATGCTTTGGGTAAGCGGGGCGGACGGGCGGGTGTTTTCCCGCGCGAAACGCAGGGCCTCCCTCGCTACCCTCTGGATGGGGGTCAGCAGATGCCGGTCCAGAGATAATCCGCAGACAAACAGCGCCGCCAGCAAAAGAACAGCCGTAGCCAAAAGCACATGACGCACATAGGTGCTGCGGACGTTTTGCAGTTCCTTCATTTGCAGTTCCACACCAAGGACGGCCTGCACCTCGCCCTGGGAGCTCCGGACCGGGAGAACGACGGTGATATGATCTCCGGATTTGTACTCGTCTGAGCTATATTCTTTCCGATAGACCTTCACAACGGCGCTGGACTTGCCCTCTTCGCAGACCTCCCTGAAAGCAGAGTGGTACACCTCCGGCAGGTCAACAATGATTCCGCTGTGAAATACTTTGTAATTGGCAGATGAATTCATCACACTCAACAGAACACTGACGTGTTCATAAACAGGAGGTGATACGTTGTACAGGTAAATAAACGTCGATCCCTGCGTATCCGCCAGGCGCTGCCACTCCTTGCGAATCAGATCATATTGCATTCGCCAGTTCGTTGACATCATATCCACCGAAGAGAGAAAGCCCGGCGTAATATAAGTGGCTGCCGTCCGCGCCGTGTTGGCAGCTTTCGACTCGTACTGGGCCTCCAGAGCCTCTGTGAAGCCATAGTATCCGATACAGCTCACAACACAGCAGAGGGCCCCAAACGCGACAACAACCCCTGTGAGAATCTGAACTGTAAGGTTCGACCGAAAACGAACAGGCAAAATCACAACGGCTACGCCTCGATGGTCAGGATCTCATTAAATCCCGTGACCTCGAAAATTTCTCGTATTTCCTCGTTCACGTTCCTGATAACCATGCTGCCCCCCTCCCCGTTTATTTTCTTCTGTGCGTTCAGCAGCACCCGAAGTCCGGCGGAGGAGACGTAATCCAGATTCTCCATGTCGACAGCCAGTTTCGTCACACCGGACAAATCCCCAAAAGCCTCCGTAAGCTCCGGGGCCGTCACAGTGTCCAGTCTGCCGTGCAACGCCACCGTCAGTTCCGTACCATTCTGCGTCTTATCAATTTTCATCACGTTATCCTCCATAAAAAATTGATATTACCGCTCAAATTCTTTGACGATAACCAGCTCCACACTGCCCCTGCGGACGCCTACGCGCACTTCGTCAGCAATGTTGGCAATGACGGACTTCTCCAGCTCGTCCCAGGCTTCGGCCGCTACCTTGTCTCCTGTCTTGGTCCCGGCCACGCTCTCCTTATATTTCTGCATGGACCAGGAATAAAATGCCTGGGACATCCCTCCGTCCATCATGCCGAGCGTCCCGTAGTCCAGGATGCCCGCCCCGTATTCCGTCTGAAACTTCAGGCTTTCCTCCAGTCCATACAATCCGGCCTCAACCAGTTCCCGTATCTTTTCCATGATACCACGCGGCGCGCTGTTTCGCCCCTCCGTTGAGAGGGAGAGGAACTCCCGCTTGCCCGGGTAACTGAGGTCCACACTGGCATCAATATGCAGGGCGCAGGTTCCATTGTTTGACCAGCTGAAGATGGAATCCCGCCATTCCAGCCAGAACACCGCTTTGAACTCGCCGACAACGGCCCGCACCATCCCCAGCGCCTCCTCGGCCAGCAGACGCAGATGAAAACTGCCCTTTTTGTCAAGCTTTATAGAGGCGGCAAACCGTTCCGCCTCCTCCAACGCCCGGGTAATCCCCTGCCCGGAGTTATCAATCTCTATTTTTTCTGTCTGCATAAGTCTCTTCCTTCTTCCCGGCTGGTAAAAAAATGAGGTCTCGTTCATGAGACCTCATTTCTGCTTGTAAAGTGACTTCAGAAAAAAAGAGGAAGGTTACGACAACTTCATCACATTGGCAGCCTGCGGGCCTTTCTCACCGTTCACAATATCAAAGGAGACCTTCTGGCCCTCATTAAGAGTCTTGAAGCCCTCGCCCTGAATGGCGCTGTAATGGACGAAGACATCCTTACCCTCGTCAGCCGTGATGAAACCATACCCCTTGCTCTCGTTAAACCACTTTACGGTACCCTGAGCCATTAAAAAAAGCCTCCTAAAACAAAGAAAATTGCCACTCAAAGCGGCGTTATTGATAAGATACCGTCTTTAATGAATTCTGTCAAGAGGTTCCTTGTGTTAAGCGGCAGATTTATTTTCCCCAGGCGTTGTGAGCGGCAGAAGACCCTGGAGGCTTTCGTATATTGGCGTCGAGTGGAGGAACTCGGCCACGCCGTATGAAACCATCGCCACAACGCCAAGCGGCAGCATGAAAGCAAATGAGCCAGTCATTTCGCTGACCAGCAGGATGGCTGTCACGGGGGAACGGACGATGGCAGAGAAGTGCCCAGCCATGGCCATGAGGGCAAGTTCCACAACATACTGCGCCTCCATGACCCCTGCTTCGGCCAGAGCAGAACCGACGGCGTTGCCCATCAGAGATCCCAACACAAGGAGCGGGAAGAAGATGCCCCCCGGCAGGCCACTGCCAAAGCAGAGCGTCAGCAGAGCGAGCTTCATGGCATAAAACACTGTGATCTGCCACACGGGCGGGTTATTCCCTCCGGCGGCGAAGAAGATCATAGGCTCCCCGCTGCCAAAGAGCACCGGGAAAGCAAGACAACAGGCCGCCGAGAGGAAAAAGGGGACGATGCAGCACCACAGCCAGGCAGGCCTCCAGCGCGCGTTGAGTTTCGCATAGAGTGCCTTGCCCCAAAGAATGCAGCGGTTAAACAGCACGCCGCTCAGGCCTGTCACGACCCCAAGAAGGATAATAATCCAATAGTATTGAAGAGGGAGAGAAATCCCCCCGGTGACAGGGAGCACGGGGGCCGAACCAAACACGCCCGCGGAGACGAACGCACCCGCGAAGGCCGCCGCCGATGCACTGACGAGGACGGCAGGAGAGAAATTTCGGTGCAGTTCCTCAAGAGCAAAGACCAGTCCAGCGACGGGCGCGTTGAACGCTGAGGCCAGGCCTGCCGCCCCGCCGCAGGAGATGAGGAATAAGCGCTCCTCAGGAGGACGCCGCGCTATTTCTCCAAACGCCTGCCCCATAGCTGCTCCCAACTGGACGGATGGCCCCTCCCGCCCAAGGGTGAGCCCGCCGCCCAGCGTGAGAATACCGCCAATGAATTTGAAGGGCAGGACGTTCGTCCAGCGCGCTTCCAACCGTCCGGAGAGCTGGGCCGAAACCTGAGGGATGCCGCTGCCGGAGATAAGCGGCGCATTTTTGATACAGAGTCCCACCGCCGCCCCCATGGCAATCATGACGCCAATATAGAGTAAAACCTTCTCCGGGGAAATTGCCGCCTGAGTCAGAAGCCAACGCACCCACCCGCTTATCCACGTGATACCCAGACGGTAGGCCGTGATGACCAGCCCCACGAGGATGCCTGTTATAAGTCCATCCAGGAGCAGATTTCTCCTTCTCAGAGTTTTTTTGTCCTGCATTTCCTTCCCGATTCGATTCATCTTTGTCACCCTCTTCTTTCCACGATGCAATATAGTGTTATATAATATACTAATGAAAGTCTGATGGGGAAGGAGTGCCAGTTTTTATGCAAAAAAACGTTTCCGGCAAGGGACATTCTTCCCTCCGTTTTCTCGTTCGCAATAAAAAACCTCTGCTCTTTCTGGGGCTGCTCTTTTATCTTTACTTCCGCGGGATTGGGGACCACGGATTTTTGGACCCCCTTGAGGGAGTAAACGCCTCTATCCCGCTGTCGATGCTCGCGCGGGGAGGATACTTCATGCCCCGCGTGGGAGATGTTATCTGCGCGGGCAAGACCATGGGGTCGTGGTGGCTCTCCGCCTTCTCCCTCTTCCTCTTCGGCTGGGGAGAGTTCTCTGTACGTTTCTGGCCGGCGCTGGCGGGTTTGGGAATGGCCCTGGCTGCCGTTTTGACCGTGAGGCGAAGCGGATACCCATTTTTGACACGCAGAACCTGGCTCACCGCCTCCGTCTCCGCAAGCATGACGCTTGGCTTCGCCGTCTCGCAAATTGCCTCCTCTCATGCCCTGTACGCCTGCTGTATGGGGTTCGTCATGGCGGCTTTCATTCGCATAGAACGGCATTCCTCTGAACGGGAGGCGCGGCGCTGGACCTTTGTGGCTCATGCCGCATCCCTGGTCGCTTTCATTATCCATGGACCAGAGGGGCTTCTTCTGCCTTGGCTGGCTCTGCTGTTCTTCTCTGTCCTGACACGCCGCTTCGGGACGCTGAAGGTTTGTGTAAGCTGGTGGCCCGCCGCAGCGTTTTCCCTGCTGGGGACGATATTCTATCTTTTGCTGCTGTGGCTGGAAAATCCCATGCTTTTACAATTTATGATTTTCGAGTCTCCGAAGTACCTTGTCCCAAGCAGCAAATTGGTCATTACCTGCCTCCTGATGGGAACGATTCCCTGGACGGGGTTCATTATTCGCGCCGTGTGGGAGGTCAGCCCCAAAAGCTGGGGTGTTCTTCGCTCAGGCGCGGCGGCCCCGGAGTTTTTCATGGTGTTGTGGGCTTTTTTCTTTGGACTCTTTGCTCTCCTGATGGGTGACCTGCTGGCATTGGGAGCCTGTGTGCCAGCACTGGCCGCGTTGGTTGGTGTTTTGCTTGATCGCTGGCTGGAGGCAGATGCCCCGGGGGATAACCCAACAGAGGTCAACTCTCTTCAGATTGCTGTGGCTCTGAACATTGTCATCCTCGTGCCGCTGGTCCTTGCGGGCATTCCACTCGCCGTAAAGGCGTTTCCTATCCTGCATGGCGCGCTGCTCTCTCTCGTTCCGTGGGGCCTCTTCACCTTGATTTTTCTCTTTGCCTCCTGGCATTACGCCCGGCGCAACCGCAATCATGCCGCCTGGACCCAACAGATGGCAAAGCTGGCCCGCAATGGTTCCATCATTGTGCTGCTGTGTCTCATGCCTCTGGCCGGCGTGTTTGACCTCGCCGCCGAGCAGCTGGGCCTCCGCAACATCGGACTTACCCTCCGAGGCACCGTAAAGCGGGAGGATAGGATTATACAGTATGCCGTTCACCGTCCCTCGGTGTTTTTCTACACCCTGCACAACTACATCCTGGTGAATAGCCCTCAAATCCCCGGCTTCGCATCCAGGGGAATCATCCTGAGCGACATGGCCATGCATAACGTCTGGAATGAGAACGAACGAGCCTACCTTCTCATTTCCCGGAATCAACAGCCGCTCTATCCCCTGCCCCAGAAAGTCTACAATATAATGGAGACCAATGGGATGGCCCTTCTGAGCAACCGCCCGAACTGAAGCGTCTGAAGGAGCCTTTTATTTTTTCTGAGTTTATGATATAGTTTCCCAGTCTTTGATGAGCGTGCGCCTGTAGCTCAGTGGATAGAGTGACGGCCTCCGGAGCCGTAGGCCGGGCGTTCGAATCGCCCCAGGCGCGCCATAATATTGAGTACACACTTCCAGGGTAAAGCATTATTTATGGCATAATCGTGCCATTCCAATTCCTTCTTCCGGCCACGCCGCACATTTCCTGTTTGGGGTATATAATTAATTGTATTTTGAAAACGAAAGGACGACGCAACATGAAAAAGTTTTTTTTGAGTGTGCTGTTGGCCTTCTGTCTGACGGCAGCGGCATGGGCCGCGATGCCGGATGAGGATTTTGCCGAGCTTTGCGAAAACGGATCCTTTCAGGAAATCCAATCCGAGCTGCTGAACGGAGCAAATCCCAAAGCAACAAGCGATTTCGGCAGGACGGCGCTGATTCGGGCTGCCTGGAAAAATCCCAACCCCCAAGCCATCTTTATTCTGCTGAAGGCGGGGGCCGACGTCAATGCAAGGGACAAGGACAGCTGGACGGCGCTGATGTGGGCCTCTGAGAGGAATCCCAACATTGATGTCATCTCACTATTGTTGAAGGCAGGAGCCGATGTCAACGCAAAGGACAAGGACGGCGTGACGTCACTGATGTGGGGCGCCTGGAGGAATCCCAACCCTGAAGTCCTCTCTCTTCTGCTGGAGGCCGGGGCGGAAATCAACGCCAGGGACGAGAACAAAGGGACAGCACTGATTCTGGCTGCTTTGCATAATAAAAACCCTGATATTATCACTCTTCTGCTGGAGGCCGGGGCAGAAATTAACGCCAGAGACGTAAACGGAAAGACAGCGTTGATAGTAGCCGCAATGTTCAACAGCCCTGAAATCGTCTCTCTTCTGCTGCAGGCCGGAGCGGAGGCCGGCACAAAGGACAACACCGGCAGGACAGCGCTTGACTGGGCAAAGGAGAAGGGCCATGCAGAAACAGTCAGGACGCTGGAAAGGGCAAATTGACGTGGGCCCAGGCCAATAGACTGACAGGGGAAAAAAGCCTCCCTCAAACAAACGAGGGAGGCCTAATTTTATTATGAGACTTTCAGAGGGGTTGAATTAAAGGAAGAGCCCTCTCAGTTCCACAGCCTCGGCCACGCGCTGGATGGCGGCCATGGTCGCGGCACGGCGCATCTTGACCTTCTTCGCCTCCGCATAGTCCCACACGCGCTTAAAGTTCTCCTTCATGATGAGAATCAGGCGGTTGTTGTACTCCTCCTCCGTCCAGAAGAAACCCTGAAGGTTCTGCGCCCACTCAAAGTAGGAACCGATGACACCGCCGGAGTTCGCCAGGAAGTCAGGCACAATCTGGACGCCCGCGTCGTTGAGGATGGCGTCTCCTTCCGGAGTGATGGGGCCGTTCGCGCCCTCGACGATGTACCGTGCCTTCACCTTGCCCGCCGTGTCCTTATTGATGACGCCGTCACGGGCGCAGGGGAACAGGAAGTCGCAGTCCGCGAACAGTGCGTCCTCGACCTTCTCGCATCCGGTCTTTTCAAAGCCATTCAAAAGGCGCTTGGGGTCGTTCCTGATTGTCTCAAATGCCGCGGCAATGTCAAGGCCCTTGGGTGAGTAGTAGGAACCAGTGATATCGCTGATGGCGACAACCTTCACTCCCGCGTCATGCAACGTCTTGGCCGTGAAACTGCCTACGTTGCCGAAGCCCTGGATCGCCGCGCGAACCTGGGATGGATCCTTGCCCAGTTTCTTCATGAATTCCAGTCCGCAGGTGGCAACGCCGCGCCCCGTGGCCTCGTTGCGTCCCCTGGAACCCCAGTAGGAGATGGGCTTGCCGGTGAAGATACCGGGTTCGATTTGGCCGCGCATCTTGCCGATGGTGTCCATGAGCCACACCATCTCCTGCCCGCCCGTGTTCATGTCCGGCGCAGGGACGTCGGTCCAGGTGCCGACGGAGGACGCAATGCGCGCTCCGAAGGCACGGGTCATACGCTCCTTCTCCTTCTTCGACATAGAGAGTGGATCGCAGGCGATGCCCCCCTTGCCGCCGCCGTAAGGGATACCGGCCAGAGAGCATTTCCAGGTCATAAGCATAGCCAGCGCTTCGCACTCATCGATGTCCACCGCCGAATCATAGCGAAGCCCGCCCTTGGACGGCCCCAAGGCGGTGGAGTGCTGCACACGGTAGCCCTTGAAGACCTGAAGAGAGCCATCATCCATCTCCACAGGAACAGAGACCTCAAGCCTCCGCTCGGAGTGGCTCAGGATAGCAATCAACCTCTCATTAAGCCCCATCTCGTCAGCCGCGCCATAAAACTCCTGCAGAGCAGTGTCCAGAAGTACGTTGGTAGCCTTCCTTCGCGCTGTTCCAGAATTAGCAGCCACACAAAACACCTCCATATTTTAATTGAGTTCACGCCCAAAGAATTAAGAGAAGAAAATTTAAGCACCTCAGCCCCCGCAGGGCTGTGCTTAAATTAATTAAAGGATAGCATAAATTTGAGAAAAAGAAAGAAAAACCGTTTCCAAATACAGATTTAATATTCAGACTTATCTTCCTCTTTTTCTTCTTCGTCAATTGCCTCAAGTTCCAGGTCATCCTCACCTGCCAGAAAGCTCACCTTCTGCTCAGCCTCTCTCAGCAGCGTTTCGCTCTCCCGGACGAGGCCGACCCCCTCCTCAAAAACGCCCAGAGCCGCGTCCAGGGGCATGGGCTCCGACTCCAGGCGCTTCAGTATCCCGTCCAAACGCTTCATGTTTTCGTCAAACGACATTATTTATCCCGCCTTTTTCCTCAAGGGCCAGGGCCCGTCAAAAATTTATCATCATTATCTCATCATTGTCTTTCCAAAGAAAGATAATGTGGTAAAATCTTAGAGTTGAATTACAGCGGGCAGGCAGGGAGACCTCCTGTGCGCTTGAAGTTCTTTGGAACAGGAGGAAATAATCATGTCAAAAGTCTGTCAGTTCTGCGGGCGGGGGCCCGCCACGGGCAACGCGGTCAGCCATTCCAACCGTCATACCCGCCGTCGTTGGCTCATCAATCTTCAGAGCGTCCGTGTCGACGCGGGCGACGGCACGACCTTCAAGGTACGTGTCTGCACAAAGTGCCTGAAGTCTGGCTTCGTCAAGAGGGCCACGGCCGCTTCTGCAGAGTAGCAGCAAAATTCCGGACATTAGGGGAACCCCTTCGGGGGTTCTTTTTTTTCTTTTGTGTTTTTGTGCAGGGCCGGGGGATGGTGTCCTTCACCGTCCCCCGGAAGAGGGGTGTGCCTCTGTGACCTGCGGGTATCAGGCCTGAATGTTCAGGGATCCGCCCATACCCATAGACTGCAAGAGCTGGGCCATCGTGTCCTGCTGGAGTTCCATGACGTTCTTAGCCATAGAAGTCTGCACTGCCGACGCCACGCGGGCTGAGGCCATATCCATTGAGTACCGCGCGATATCTCCAGTGATATCCATTACGAGTCACCTCCTTCGCGCAGGATGCTTCAGTTAATATATCGGTTCAAAGTCCCCGGAACATGAGGGGGAAACGCGGCGGCTGGGAAGACATCCACAATAATTCTGACGGTAGAGGCCCAGCTCTTTTGAAAGTCTTATCGAGCGCAGAAAGCCGTCCTTTTTTCTCCAGATGCGCGGCTCCCAGGTCAAACCATGAGTTCCGGCGATCCTCTCTCCAATGGCCGTAATGCGGGCTGCGTCTTTATGCGGGCTGATTGTCAGACTTGTGCAGAGATGTGTGCACCCCAGACGGACCGCCGCTTCGGCCGCAGCCTCCAGCTGAAGCTCAAAGCAGGCCGTGCAGCGGCGTCCTCCCTCCGGTTCCTCCATCAGCCCCAGACGAACCATATGCGCCAGCCAATCCTCCGGCACATAAGGAGCCTCCTCAACCGGAAGATCTCTGTGTTCCATCAGGGTGTGCAGCGCGCCGAGCCGAAGCCGGTACTCCTCCCTGGGCTGAATGTTCGAACCGTAGAAAAACCCTGCAACCCTCCAGCCTTCCGCTGCAAGGTCCTGGGTGGGGACTGTCGCGTCCGGCGCACAGCAGATATGGAGCAGCAGAGAACCTCCCGGCATACGCAAGCCTCCTTAAAAAAAAAAGGGCCTTCCGGCCCCTTTTTTCCTCTTCAAATGGTCGGGACGAGAGGATTCGAACCTCCGACCCCCTGCACCCCATGCAGATGCGCTAGCCAGACTGCGCTACGTCCCGAACAAATGATATTTTATCGTATTTTCAGAAAAGGTCAATAGCCCCCGGCGCCGTGTGTTGCGGCTGCACCACACCTGGTTGAGGCCAAGTCTGCTATAATCATATTCAATGCGCTGGAGGACAACATTCCCTGCGTGCAGGAAATGCTGCGGGTCATCCTGGGAAAGGACGACCTGATTGTCAAGAAAGTACGAACGCAGCATTTTCTCAAGGGCTTTGCTCGCTTCGTATATCTGGACGTTTACGCGGTGGACAGCGAGGGAACGATCTATAACATTGAAATCCAGCAGGAGGACGAGGGAGCAGACCTCAGACGCCCGCGTTTTCACGGCGCGATGCTGGACACCCACGCGCTGAAGGCGGGCCAGGACTTTAAGGAACTGCCGGAGCGTTATGTCATCGTCATCACGCGGAACGATGTCTTTGGCGTCGGCCGACCAACCGGGCTCACGCGGCGCGTTAGCGTCGCGGCGTCCGGTTGGTCGGCTGTGTCGGAACGAAGCGCGGGGCGCTTCGTGAAGGCTTGGCCGGGCGGCTTACGTCATCCATAAGTATATTGAGGCTGAGAATGAGCTTCTGCCCTTCGACGACGGCACGCACCTCATCTACGTCAACGGCTCGGCAGAAGACGACGGAACGGAGCTCTGGAAGCTCATTCACGACCTGAAATGCCCGGACGCAGACAAGATGTATTTTCCGAACCTGGCTGGGCGGGTCAAGTTTCTGAAAGAACAAAGAAGAGGGGAAAGAAGAAATGAGCAACTATTTTGAGCAACAGCGGGAAAAAATGAGGATCTACTTTGAGGAGCGGGAGAGAAGGGCAGCCGAAGCGGCAACAAAAGCGGCAACAAAGAAAGCTGAGCAAACCTTCGCGATGAAGCTCATTCAACGGGGCAAGGACACGATGGACGAGATTGCGGAGTGCACGGGTCTCACGCTGCGTCAGGTCAAGGCCCTCGCCAAGGCTGCGGCGGTGTAATGTATAATATCCCCCCCAAAAGCCCCCGCCGCCTCTTTCCCCGCTCCCGGCCGGAGGAGAAGCGCGGCCGTTCTGCCCGTGTGGTTCATAATATAATTAAATCAAGCAGCATGGAAAGGAAGCGTTTGCGCCGTGGCGGAGGAGTTTGTGAGGGGAGAGCATCATGCCATACACTATTGAGCAGTTTCGTGCGCTGTGCCACCCTGAGTTCGTAATCCTTACGCAGCACGGCAGAAAGAGGCTTGCGGAGCGCGGGATACGGATACGGGACGTTTGCAGGGCAATAGAGTCAGGCGAAATCATCGAGGACTATCCTGACGATTTTCCCTTCCCGAGCTGCTCATCCTTGGCAACAATGGATGCAAGTTTTTCCATATCTGCGCGAGCATTCATGAAAATATGATATATTTGATAACGGCTTACATCCCCGCTCCGCAAAAGTGGGAGGCTGATTGGAGGACAAGAAAGGAGCAGCGCCAATGAAGTGCGGCAAATGCGGCGGAGAGGCCGTTGAAAGCACCACAAGCGAGGCTATGGAGATGGGGTTTGGGCTCCTCGTCGTTCGACACATCCCCTGCTTCAAGTGCCGGGATTGCGGCGAGATTTTTTACACGGGTGACGTGGCCGAGAAAATTGAGGAAATCACCGAGGCCGTGAAGCAACTCATGCAGGAGGTCACGATTATCGACTTCGCAAAGGTCGCGTAGCCGCCCCGCTTCCCGCCTCTCCTCCCCCCTGCATCCTCTCCCGGCCGTGGCTGGCAAATGTCGTCCGAAAACGTACCCCCCGATATGATAAAATACCCCCCAGAGAGGGCCCGGCTAAGATTGCAGGGGCTTACCTAACGGGAAGTCCGCCCGCAGAAGGGAGGGATGCGTGATGCGAGAGCAGAATCGCTCCCAACGGAAGCAGCGGCGAAACTTCCTCGCCAAGGTTAAGTTTTTCGCCGCTGCCTTCTACTATCTCGTGAGCCTTACCGTAATGCTGATGGCATTATGGGATCGGCTCACTGGATAACCGGGAGCACCAGGATTTAAATCTTCAAAGATAGGGCTGGCTCCCTCTCCGCTGGCTCTATTTTATCACAACAAACGATAAAATGTTCCTCTTGTCATCTCTCCCTCTTTGTGGGATAATCCTAAAAATTTTCAGCCCCCCCGCCACCTCTGACCACTCTCCCGGCCGGGGCTTGATAAAAAGGAGAGGAGATTTAACCATGAAGAACTTTTCAAAGAACCTTGCGCTTCTTTTGGTGCTGCTTGTCGCCCTTTGCGCCCCGGCGTGGGCGGAGACGCAGGAGGGCGACTTCGGCGGCTACTATGACGAGGAGTCTCATGAGCAGAAAGACCAGGCGCACTGGAAGCTGAACGGCGGCACTCTGATCATAAGTAAGGGCCGGTTCAATCGCGCGGAATGGGATAATGTCATCGCAGGGGGATCAAAACTCGATGCCACCAGCATCATCTTCAGGGGGACAAAGCTGGTCCTTGAGAAGGGAAAGACGGAGACCTCGCTGGAGAGTATGTTTTCCAAATGGTACGCCCTGCAGACGGTGAACCTGAGCGGCCTGAACATCTCTAAGGCGAACGTAACGAGTTTGATGAGCCTGTTCAACAGCAAATATTCTTTGACGTCGGTGACCTTCGGCGGCAGCTTTAATACGTCGAACGTGAAAGATATGACGTGGATGTTTAACGGCTGCACCAGCCTTAAGACGCTGAATCTGAGCGGCTTAAACACGTCGGGCGTGAAGGATATGTACCAGATGTTCCAGGGGTGTTCCTCTCTGGAGACAGTAACCTTCGGCGGCTACTTCAGCACCGCGAACGTAAAATTTATGTCGGCTATGTTCCGGAAATGCGAAAAACTGAAGTCGCTGGACCTGAGCAGCTGGGACATTTCGAGCGTGACGGACATGAACGAAATGTTCGAGTATTGCTATGAACTCAAGTCGCTGGACCTGAGCGGATGGAACACCGCGAACGTGAAGAATATGAATGCTATGTTCCTGGGATGCCGCAGTCTTGAGCTGCTGGACCTGAGCAGCTTCAACACGTCGGGCACGGAGAATATGGGCACCATGTTCGATCAGTGCAAAAAACTCAAGACGATCCTTGTGGGGGACGGCTGGACCACGGACCATTTATCTCCCCAAACCGTGATTTTCCTGGGCTGCGATGACCTCGTCGGCGAAAAAGGCACGATTTATGACGGGAACAATGATTCGATGGACTATGCCCACATCGACGGCAAGGGCGGCAAACCCGGCTACCTGAGCAGCAAGCCGACGCTCAAGGCCTCCGGCTGGTTTGGCGGCGGCTTCCAACAAAGTGAGGCGCGCTGGGCATTGCTTGAGGACGGCAGTCTGTTCATATCCAGCGGGACATTCACTGGGAAGCAATGGCTTGATTACATCAAGACTGACGATGGGAAACCGATGCAGGACGCCGTTTCAATCAGCTTTTCCGGGACATCTCTTGGAGCTGAAGATGAGACGGGCTACTCTCTGTCCGGGATGTTCAGCGGCTGGAAGAAGCTGAAGACGGCAGATCTGAGCGGTCTGGACGCAACATCGAGCTGGTTTGGGTCGGGGAACACGACCGCGAGCGCGATGTTCTACGAGTGCCGCGCCCTGACGACCGTGACGTTTGGCAGCAACTTCAACAAATCGGTTTTGACGGATATGAACGGGATGTTCGCGGACTGCGACAGTCTGGCTGTGCTGGACCTGAGCGGCATCGACACGTCCAACGTGACAGACATGACCATGATGTTCTACGGCTGCAAAAAACTCAGGACGATCATCGTTGGGGACGGCTGGAGCACGGCAAAGGTGACGGACGCGGACTTGATGTTCGACGGCGACTATGCCCTCGTCGGCGGACAGGGGACAAGGTACAGCAGAGCAACGACGACCTGACCTATGCCCATGTCGATGGCGGGACCAGCTACCCCGGCTATCTGAGCGGACCGGACAACAACAAATCTTTCGGCGGGTATAAGGCCGCTGACGGCAAGTACTACAACCAGGCGCACTGGCGGATAGACAACAGCGGCAATGTAATTATATATGGCGGCCAGTTCTCAAGGAAGCAGTGGTTTGATTACATCGCGACCGACGAGGGCAAGCCGATTAAGAAAGCCACGTCTATCACCTTCTCCGGGACGGCCTTTGCCGCGGAGGAGGGAGAGACGGAGACCTCTCTGTCCGCGATGTTCAACGCCCAGCAGGACCTGACGGCGGTGGACGTGAGCGGCCTGGACACGTCATCAAAGGGGACCCTGACGAGCACGGCCACGATGTTCAGCCAGTGCACCGGGCTGACGAAGGTGAAGTTCGGCGGCAGGTTCGATACTTCGAAGGTGACGAACATGAGCATGATGTTCTACGCCTGTTCCAAACTGAAGACGCTGTTCCTGAGCAAGCTGGACACGTCGAACGTAACGGATATGAAAAACATGTTCGACGCCTGCGGCGGCCTGAGGTCGCTGAACCTGAGCACGTTCGACACCTCGAAGGTGACGGATATGTCCAATATGTTC
>JAIKZX010000014.1 GCA_024681935.1 Fretibacterium sp. | reverse complement strand
GAAGAGCCCCCCTCCCATGCCTGTATCCTCTTTCTGCTGGAGGGGAACGGCCTTCTCCCCACGCTCAGGAGCCGGGCGCGCTTCACGGCGCTCTCCGCGCCCCTGGAGGTGGAGGCGGTGCCGCTGCCGGAGAAGGATGCGGAGTGGGTGGCCTGGCTTGAAGGCTCAAAGGCAAAGGACGCCCTGGCGGTGGCAGCGGACCTTGGGGGATGGGCGGCCTGGGCCCTGTCGCAGGGGGATGTCCAGCGGGCTGACAGGCTGGAGCAGCTTCGTCTGATTGCGGGAACGAAGAATCTGTCCGTTCCCATGCTCTGTGATCTTTTGATTTTGGCACTCAGGGAGGAACTTCCTTTTGAGCATTTATTTGGCGACTTTTGGTAAACTGCGCTATCTGGGGCTGGCTGAGGTGGCGGATGAGGACGGCGCGAACCCAGGGCAGAAGGAGGCTTATTCCTCGCGCTGGGTGGTGTTGAAAACACTACGCGGGCTGGAGATGGGCCTCCTCGGCGGGAGCCTCTCTCCGGAGCAGGAGGAGAAATACCGCACGGCCCGTCTGGGGGATGGGGAACAGGGCCGCGGGCCGGAGCCCATGCTTCAGGATGTTGAGATTGTCCAGGTCGCGGGGGCTGAAGACATTGAGAACTGGTATCAATGCCGCAGTGACGAGGAGCAGGTCCTTGTCCGCGCACGGGAGATACTGCTTGACCACAGCCTCAACATGAAACTTGTGGATGTTGAGTACCTGCTGGACAGAAAGAAGCTCTTCTTCTACTTCACGTCTGAGCAGCGCGTGGACTTCCGTGCCTATGTGCGGGACCTGGCGCGGGAGTTCCGGACGCGCATTGAGATGCGCCAGATTGGCGTTCGGGACGAGGCCCGCGTCGTGGAGGGCATCTCCCCCTGCGGCCGCGCGTGCTGCTGCAGCTATTGGCTCCATCAGTTCACCCCAATCTGCATCCGCATGGTCAAGGAGCAGAAACTGGCTCTGAACCCCACGAAGATATCGGGCATCTGCGGGCGGCTGATGTGCTGCATGGCCTACGAGCACCCCGTCTACAACGAGCTCTGGAAGGATCTGCCCGGTCCTGGTGCCAAGATACGGACGGAACAGGGGGTATATGTGCTGGAGGGTGTGGACCTGGCCACGAAGCAGGTCCAGATACGCTTCCCCTCCGGGCGTATTGTGCCCGTCTCTATTGCGGAGTTCTCTGACTTCCGTGATGCGGTCCTGCGCGGTGAGGAGTGGGGAGACGAACCGACGACCCCTGCTGCTCAGGGAAGGGGGAGTACTGCCCGGCACAGGCCGGAGCGTCAGGGCTCCGACAGGCCGGAGAGCCCGGAAAACACTACGGACCGGCGGCGTGATACGCATCCTGCGCCTAAGGAGAAGATTAGTCTTGAGGAGCACCTGGCCCGCCGGGAAAGCCAGGTCAATGAGGAGACGACACGGCGCCGCGGAAAGTCTCAGTCCAGGCCTGATGAGGGTCGCCCGCGCCGTTCAGCCCCGCCCAAGCGTGAGAACCGCAGGGGCCCTCTGCCCGGAGAGGCCCGGATGGAGGGAGGACGTCCTTCTTCGCGCCGCCGCCATGACGACAACAAGCGCCGGAGAGGTCCTGGCCGAAATATGGGAAGAGGAGGGGAGTAATCCATGGCTTTTTTCGCGCGCCTGAAGGAGGGGCTGAAGGGCGTCAAGGAACGGTGGAGCGGGGGGATTGCCCGCCTGTTTACGGGCAGTTCGTTCGACGCCGCCTTCTGGGAGGAACTGGAGGACCGCCTGATTGCCGGGGACGTAGGGCTGGAGCTCTCTGAGGAGATCGTCGCCTCCCTGAAGGAGGAGGTCCGGAAGAGCGGCATTACGTCGCCAGAGGCACTGAAGGACGTCTTTGTCGGGAAGGTTGCGTCGGAGCTCAATGCCGTGCCGGGAATGGGCCAGCCCTTCCCCATCACCCCCTCCCCCCAGATCCTCCTGATGATTGGCGTCAACGGCAGCGGCAAGACAACCTCGGCCGGCAAGCTGGCCCTTCAGTACAAACAGCAGGGGAAGTCCGTCATTCTGGCGGCGGCCGATACCTTCCGTGCCGCGGCGGTGGATCAGCTCAAAATATGGGGGGATCGGACCGGCGTGAGGGTCGTGGCTCAGGGACAGGGCAGCGATCCCGCCGCCGTCGCGTTCGACGCGTGGCAGGCGGCGAAGAGCGCGGGGGCTGACCTCCTCATCGTCGACACCGCGGGACGCCTCCACGACAAACACAATCTGATGGAGGAACTGCGGAAGATTCACCGCGTGCTCCTGCGCGAGGCCGGTGAGGAACGGCTGCAGACCGTCCTTGTGCTGGATGCCGTCCTGGGACAGAACTCCGTGGCACAGGCGGAGACCTTCAACACAATTCTGCCCATCTCTTCAGTGATCCTCACCAAGTACGACAACACGGCCAAGGGGGGCGTGGTGCTCTCCATCGCCCGAAGGCTGCGCGTGCCCGTGCGCTGCATCGGGCTGGGGGAGGCCCCGGAGGATCTCAGCCCCTTTGACACGATGGAGTTTGCCCGCGCCCTGATGGAGGGGGAGGCCCGATGACTCCCGCCGGAGAAGGACGCAAACTCGTCCCCGGAGAAGAAGAGCTGCTTCTCTCCCTGTCCCGGGACTCGTCCCTGCTGGTGTGCCTGCGGGCTTTTTACAGCCTGATGCTGGACTATGGCGTCTGCCTGACGGACGATGAAGAGCCCTTCGTCTTCTCCAGACAGCAGCTGGTGATCCTTGTGGAAGGGGGAGAGGCTGACGCACCCGTGAGGGATATGCCGTCCCTGGCCGGAAAGGGGCGGTTCCGCCCTATTGTCGGTGAAAGACTGGACGGAGAAATGGACGTCCTGTTCATGGGGAGGCGCGGGACCCGCGTCATGTCCCTGGCGAAAGCGCTTGCCCCTGACGATGCGGAGATCCCCGAGTGGTGGGAGGCTCCCATCCCCTTCGCGATGAGCACGCGCGCCGGGATGAAGCTCAACGCGGCGGCAATCAGGACGTTCGGTCCCGGCCTGAAGCGTCTGAAGGTCTCGGCGCTCCCTGACAAGGAGGAGTTCATCGTCCAGCTTGAGGGAAGGGAGAAGCCTGTCTTTCTGGCCTTCCGCCGCCTTGAGCCCAACATCTTTATCCTGGATGACTGTACGGGCGACCTGGTGGAGGCCCAGGACATTTCATGGTGGGCCGCTGTGGGGCGGACCTGGGTGTCGGAAATCGAGGCGGGCGGGAATACCTGGCGCCGCGCGGATTCTCCTTCGGGCAGCCGCTCCTGGCCCTGCGAGTGGGAAGGGCGCTTCCTGGGTTATCTCTGTGTCGACGGGGCGGATACCCCCGGTGCGAAGCCGAAGGAGCCGAAGAAAAAAGCGGCGAAGCCCAAAAAGCGCGCCACCCGTCGTACTTCCACGGCAGGCAAGGCCACATCAGCAAAAGAGGACGAGGTTCTGAAGGCCATTGGGCCTCAGACGATGGCGCTTTTGGCCGCAGGCCAGAACCGAGAGGATTTTTTCAACCCCCTTGAGCTGGAGCCAGAGCGGGGAAGTGGCAGAAAGTGATTGAGGTCCGGTCTCCCCGGGTGAAGCGCATCGCGGGGAT
>JAIKZX010000006.1 GCA_024681935.1 Fretibacterium sp. | reverse complement strand
GGGGAAAGGTGACGATGGCGCCTCTTATTGCCGTCATTATTGCGACGAAAAACCGCAGCGATGATATTGTGCAGCATGCCCTCTCCAGCCTGGAGCGATCAACATTCCGGGATTTTGTCTGCGTCGTGTGGGACGCCAGCGACGATGATGAGACGGAGAAGGTCATTTATAAAAAGGAGTGGAATTATCAGCTTCAATACGTTAAAGCTCCGCGTGTGGGCTCCTCTTCTCAGCGAAACGATGCGATGGAGCATGTGCTCCTGAGTTATCCTTCCGTCCGTTATGCCTTTTTTATGGATGACGACAGTGAAATATCGCCGGATGCCCTTGACGGTATTCTCGCAACCTTTGCACTGCCGGATGTTTCCTTCGTTAATCTCCCCATTCACCCAACAAACGCAGGAGAAGGGGAGGCAAGGTGGGCTGCCTGTATCAAGCGCTGGCTGGGATGGAACCGCTATGGGGCTACGGACTTTCTGTACAACTACAAATCCGGCGAGGGAGCACCCGGGGATTTGGCTGATTGGGCAGGAGGGAGCGTCATGACCGCGGATGTTGGCGTCTTTCGTGAGGGATACCGTTTCCCGGAGGACTTTCAGCGTTTTGGCGGTTACGCGTTGGGAGAGGATTTTGCGTTCACATTCTATCTTTACAGGAAAAAAGGTAAGCGCATTATCAACAGTCTGGGCGGACACTTCCTGCACTTCCCGGCACGGAAAGGTCGGCTCAACGTTTTCGGCATGGCTGCCTCCAAATGGTACAATTTTCATTTGCTGTTTGCTGCCCTCTACGATGACGTTCATGGAGCGCGTTTCCTTTGGCTGAAGTTGAAGTTTAAGCTTTTCATGGTGATTGCCGCCATCAAATGCCTTGTCCGCGCCCGAAGTCTGAACCCGCTCCCGATGCTGCGTGGGGTCGAAGAGGCGCGAAAAGCGCTTAAGGAATACTACAAAAACAAAGAGATTAAAAAATTGTTTTGTAAGCAATAAGAGCGAATTAATCACCAATAATAAGGCGGAGCAGGGAATTTTTCCCCGCTCCGCCTTTTCTGCTTCTGACGACCTGAATTACTTGATAATCAGGTCTGGCTGGGCACGGCCGGTGAAGCGCACGGCCGGGTCATACATCCCAACAGCGGAGATGGGCGGTACGACGAAGGTCCCTTTGGTTACAGCGCGGACCTTGAAGCCGTAGACAGTTTCTTCATCAAGCCGGTCGAAGAAGAGGATTAGACGGTCGTCACGGACGTCGCTCACAATGCCATACCCCACTGAGTTTCCGGCACTGTCGTCAATACGCGGGTTCTCAATTTCAAACCCGGCGGGAAGCAGACAGGAGACAGCGAGGTTGCTGACAGCCACCGAGGGCTTCAGCGTCAGGATGGCCTGAAGCCTTGTTCCCTGGGAGATGGGCTGCGTGAGGTCCACGGCGTTTCCTTGGTCGTCGAGCCAGCTGCACTCAACGTTAATTCCCCTGCGCTCCGCTCTGGGCTGCGAAGTCGGCGTACCCGTCAGGCTCCAGGAGTAGTAACCCTTCCCCTCACCCGATACATCGAGCAAAAGGTCTTCAGGCAGGTCAGAGACAGGGATGGAGGACGCGCTGCCACTCTCATAGGCCAGCAGCTCTTTTCCGCCGCCGGTCAGCGTTCCCTTCAGTGACGCCTTACCGCCGCCGACTTTCAGGTTATAACGCGCCAGAGCCATGAGCGCGGCGGCGTTGTCCTGAGTGTTGTACCACTTCCCGGTCTGAGCCTGTTTGACAAGACGGGCAGCCAGGTCAGCGGCTTCCGTAGCCTGAGGCTCTACCTCCAGCCAGAGCGAGAGAAGCAGAGCTGTGTTGCGAACGTCGGACTCCAATGTGTGCCAACGGGCTTCGCCAGGAAGCGAACCGGAACTCAGACTCAGCTCACGAAGAGCATCCGCGCGGCCGTCAATCAGCGCCTGAGCGCCTGCCAGCCAGATGGAACCGGAAGGCCACATACTCTTCTGATGTTCCCTTAGATACTCCAGCCATCCCAGCGGCTTCTCGCCAGCAAGAGCGAGGACGTAGGTCGCGTAGGCCTTCGTCGTAAAGTCGTCCTGCTCCTCCGTCGGATACTGGTACGACGGCATGGAGGCCAGATACTGTTTCAGCCAGGCCATAGCGCCTTCAAGCATATCCTCCGGGTAACTCACGCCGGCGTCCCGCGCCTCAAGCAGGAAGTGCGCCGCGTAAACGCTGCCCCACGCATAGGGCGTACTGTTCCCTGGCCATGCCGTAAAAGAGCCGTTGTAGAGCTGCAGAGCCTGGATGCGTGCGATGGCCGTCTCCGTCCTGTCCTTCACCAACTGGCTGTTGATCATCAGCGGGTCAATCTCCGCGATGGCGTCCGGCAGAACCAGGAAGGGCCACGCTGTGGACAAGGTCTGCTCAAGGCAGCCGTAAGGATAGTTCATCAGGTAGTTAACGGCGCGGGTGAGATCCACTGCCGGGGTATCCGCCAGGCTGAACGTACCCTGGACCTTGCCGCTGAAGTCCTCCAGAGGGATATGAATCTCCGTGGCACCATCCTCAAAGACGCCGGAACCGGACTGTGCCACAACAGGCCATGGAGAACGGATGGGCAGGTCAACTTCCTGACGGAACTCCTTCTTCTCCCCATCCTCCGTCCAGGAGGTGGTGACGGCCCAAGTGGCAGACTCAGCATCCGAGACGCGGACCAACGTGCTCCAGGCTTTGCTGCTGCCCGGTGCTACTTTCATGGTCGTTCCCTCATCCTCAGGGCTCAGCCCGCCATGGACATCAATGTGGATGGTAATCTCGCGTTCCTCATCCGAAGTGTTGAAAACCGAGAACGGCGCGAGGAAGGTGTCACCCGGCGCGGCAAAACGAGGCAGGTTTGCCTCCGTGACCACGCTGCGTGCAATCTGGATTGGCTGTTCCGCCAAGCCAAAGCGGCTGCCGTCCGCGATGACTGCGAAGAGCCGGCCTCGTCCGCTGAATTCCGGCAGTGCCAACTCCGCCTTCACAACGCCATTTTCATCCGCAGCAAGGGTCCCCTGGAAGAGTGAGAGAATCTTGAAGCGCTGGACGTTCGAGTTTCCGGCCAGAGCGGCCATCGCCTCGCCGCCAGCGGGATGCAGCGGCTCCGTAGCGCGGGATTCGACGGGGATGAGCAGGTCATAGAGGTCATAGCCTCTGGAGCCCAGCTCCCGAAGGCCCCAGAAGTGGTTCAACAGGTCAGGGACCTTATAGTGAGTCAGGCCCAGCACTGCGTCGTCCACCAGAGCCAGGGCCACGTCTGCCTTCCTGGCCGGCTTGCCGTCTGCGTCCTTCAGCGTCAGAGCCACCGGCAGCGTCGTAGCCGGTTCGGCCTTCTCTGCCGCGTCCAGGGCCACATCCAGCTTATAAGTGGAGAGGTCCATCTTGATTCGCGCCAATCCGGCGGCACGGTGTCCGCCCCAGGCTGCCGAGTCGTCCTCATTGACAGGACGGATGAGCCAGGCGGTCAGCCAGGCGTTGGGTATCATGGCCTCCGTGACGGGGACATCTACGGTGACCTCAGCACCATCCGCCTTGAGAATCTTGCGGGAGAGAGGACGGGAACCTTCCACGTTGACGAGCAGCAGCCCTTCGAATGGGACGTGCAGCGTCACTTTCGCCGTCTCGCCAGGTTTGTAGAACTCCTTGTCCGTCGCAACATCAATGCGGTCAAGGAGCTGGGATCCATTGCGCCCGGCGTACTGCGGGTCATCCGCGAAGAAGCGGCAGACCGCCCGTGCGCTATCATTCTCATCGGACACCCGAACCATATAGGTGCCCCATTCCTCAGGCCGGAAGGACACGGTGCCAAGGCCGTTCTTCAGTGTCAGGGTCTTCTCCGCAATCTTTGACAGCTCCTCGGAACTCTGCCACCGTCTGTAGCCGTCGACCTCAACCATGTTATAGTTCCACGTAACGCGGTAGAGCGTCGCCGTGAGTTCGCCGGGGTTGGCGGGGTTCTCCTCAGGGTCAATGGCGGCGATTTTGAACTTGATGTCCTTCCTCACAGCCATGCTGTCGCTGGCAGAAGCAATACCAATCAGCCAGGGGGATGGGAAGTAGGGACGGGTGACGGAGTTGGAGACCCAGCGGCCGCCGTCCTCCATGACCTCGGCTCTCAGCGTTAAATCGATGGTCGAAGCCGCCTGCCAGTCCGCGTTCAGGTTTAGGGAGAGTGAGGTCATCCCATTCTCGTCCAGTTTTTTGTCTGAGGGGAAGGAATTCTCCACGCGGGAGAACGTGCGCGACGGGTCCCCGAAGTCGTAGCCCTTCCAGCGGTCCTGAGTGGGACGGAAAACGGAGGCCTGGGCCGACCATGTGGCCTGGTAGGGGAGCCCGGCCCCAGCCATGCCGAACAGCCAGCGTGCGGAAACATCAGCCGTGAACACATCGCCGTGGGTGAGAGTCTTTGCCGGGGAGTCCATCTTGACCTCGATGCGTGGAGGCGCGAAATCCTCAACGTGGAATCCCATCGACGCCAGAGGGGAGTCCTCACTGCCAGGCAGAGCCAGAGCCACCGTCCAGCGGCCGGTCAGAGCATTGGAGGGCAGTGAAAGGTCGAGAATTGCACTGCCCGCATCGTTCAGCAAGACTGTCTCCTGGCGCGTCTTGCGGCCCAGGGGGTCCCGGACGACGAACAGGACGGGGAAGGGGCTGGGCGCCGTCACATTGGTATCGCGTACAACCGCCTTAAACGTGGCATCCTCGCCCGTGCGGTAGATGTCACGCGGCGAGAAGATGAGCGCGTCGTAGGGGCGTGCGTCCTCACGGAACCACGGACGTCCGGCCGTGTCGAACATTTCCTGGGAGAGGAGGTCGCGGGTGAGCTGGAGGTAAGTCAGGTCCTTGCCCTTTGAAATGACGGCAAGACGCGGGGTCTGCCCTTCGTCCTTTTCCCATGGGGCCTTTCTCTGATGCAGGAAGATGCCGTCCTTATCGGTCTTACCCTCCGCAATGAGCTGATTAGACCCGGAGTAAATTCGGACCTCTGCGTTCTCGACAGGATCCGTGCCAGTGAGCGTATTGACCCAAAGCAGAAGGCCATCCTCCCAGATGCGAGCCACAGCGCCAAGGTCGCTGAGATTGAGAATCTGGTCCTCCTCCGCCCAATAGCCCTTCTCCAGGTCACGGACGGAGAGGAGGAAGAGGCCGCGCTCCCCGTTTGCCATGTCCGTCACGGAAAGGCTGCGGCGCACGCGCTCGTTCAGCGGAAGAGACAGGTCAAAGTCCCGCGTGTAGACGCGGCGCGCCAGGTCCTTCTGGAAGTTGTTATACTCCCCCCGAATGACGTAGGGGATGTTGTTCTCGTAGAGCCGCCACAGGCTCACCTGAAGCCGCTTGATGTTGACCAGCTCAAGTGGAATGAGGCCCTTGCCCAGGGCTGTGAGGTAAGCGCCGGAGGAGGGGAGGGTGACATCAGCCTCCAGGTCGGGCATGATGATTGCCTGTTTGAAGTCCTCCTTTAGAACAAGACCGCCCTGCTTGCTGGGCAACCCCTTGCGCAGGGTGATGACGAAGCGGTCACGTGGCTTGAAGTCTCCGCGGATACGGAGCATTTCATCACTGTAGGTGGACTCCAGCGAGAAGTCCGTAGCCGGCTCAATGGTGATGAAATCCTTGGCTGCCTCAGGGTCAACTGCGAAGTTGAAGGAGGTACGGATTGCCCTCTCTTCGCCAGAGAGCCCCGTCACCATCAGCGTGGGATTCAGCGCCACGGTGGCGTTGTAGTCCTCATTGAGGGCCAGGTCGCCCTCGCTTCCCGTGAGGCCCGCCGCGATACGGATGGTGAATTTCTGCCGCGAGGCCTGCTGTTCAACGGGGACGGAGACACGGATGGAGCGGCTGGGAAGCGCGCCGTTGAAGCTGTAGTCCAGCGCTTTTCCCTGCTCGTTCAGCACGCGCATGAAACCCTTGAGACGGTTGGGGTCAATTTTCATGTTGAAGGTCAGTGTGAACAGGGCGCGGCCGTTGCGGTCTATCGTGGCCTTGATGTCCGTGGGCTCCGGGGAGTCCGTCTGGAAACGGAAAGTTCCCTGTTTCACCAGGTTGCCTCTGCGGTCCTTAAGCCCATCGTTCAGCGTTGCGGTGTAGGCCGTAGCCATCTTCAGGGGGGCAAGCAAACGGGCTGTGAACGTGCGGTCGTTTGTCCACTTGCCCTCGGCCTGAATAGACGGCGTGACGGTGAAGGGGAAGTTCTCCACGTCCACCGGTTTCCCCGTGGCCTTCTTTGTCACCATCGGGTTGCGAAACACAATGCGGAAGGAGACGTTATCCGTCACCCTTCCGGTCGGCGCGAAACTTTGTACTCCAATGGGGGACTCCTTCACGTCCCTCGTCGAGCGCTGTCTGGGAGCGCTGACTCCTGGGGCGGCAAGGGGCACGCAGAGCGCCACAAGAGCTAAAAGCAAAACGGTTCTTCTCATTACGCGCATGATGAACCTCCTCAAAAAGATAAGATTTAGCTAAGATTATACTATAGTGTGTCATGTTATGGTATAAGGTATAATGAACGGGCGAAAGGCGGTGCGGTGGTATGAACGAAAGACAGGGTCAGGAAATGGGCCCGGAAAAGGGTATCCGGCAGTTCATCATCGTGACGGGCATGAGCGGGGCAGGCAAGACGATGACACTGAAGGTCCTGGAGGACTTCGGTTTCATCACAATCGACGGTCTCCCGCCGGAGCTCCTTCCTCAACTCTTCCACCTGCTGTCCGACAAGCCCTCGGCCATCGAGAGAGGTGTCGTTGTGACACTCGACGTGCGCAATGTTGACAGCAGTCCCCTCCATGCTGAGGCTGGGGATTTCATCCGGGCCATCGACGCTGTGCGCGCCGGTTCAAGTGGTTTGGTTCGGGTCGTATTTCTCACGGCTTCGGACGAAGAACTCCTCCGTCGCTACGAGAGGACCCGCCGCGTTCATCCCTTGGCCAAGGGGCTGTCGACCCGCGAGGGCATTCTGAGGGAGAGAGTGGTACTGGCCCCAGTCCTGGAGCGGGCCGACGTTGTCATCGACACCTCAATGATGGACCTTCACCAGCACAGGGAGCGTCTGATAAAGGAATTCTTTGAGGATTCCGAGGGGAGCGTCTCCCTGCTCATCAGCTCCTTTGGTTTCAAGTATGGCGTGCCGCAGGACAGCAGCTTCGTCCTGGACGTGCGGGGGCTTCCCAACCCCTATTATGTGGACGAGCTCAGAACCCTTACGGGCTCGGACCAGGCTGTGCAGGATTATCTGTGTACCTTTCCGGAGACAGGAGACTTCATGGAACGCTGCCGGAACTTCCTGGACTTCGCCATCCCTCAATACCTCAGGGCGGTGAAGGCACAGCTTCACATCGCCGTTGGCTGCACGGGGGGGCGTCACCGCTCCGTTGCGGTAGCGGAGTGGCTCTATAAGGCTTACATGGTGAAATACGGGCGGGCTGTCCGTATCCTCCACCGTGATAAGTTGCAAGGTCCCGTTTCCGTTCCACGGTCATGATGCTTGACTGGGCCCTGGGCTTTGCCCTCGGCGTGTTTATGACCCTCTTTGTGATAATGGCCTTCGACATACGTCTCTTCCGCGGGAACAGAGACCCTATTCGTGGGGCCATTGCCCGTCGTCTGGCAATGGGACCGTCAATCGTGGCGGTGGGGGGAGGAACAGGGCTTTCTACACTCCTCAGGGGCATCAAGGCCTTCACACGAAACATCACGGCCGTTGTCGCTGTGACGGACGAAGGAGGAAGCTCTGGACGTCTTCGCGTAGAATGGGGAGTGCTGCCGCCGGGGGATGTGCGCAACTGTATTGTGGCTCTGGCGGAGAACGACAACGCGCTCAAGCGTATCCTGGATTTTCGTTTCGACCGGGGTGAGCTGGAGGGACACAGCCTTGGCAATCTTCTGCTCCTGGCCGTCACGGAGCTATGCGGAGACTTCAGTGTCGCGGTGGAGCAGATGAACCATCTTCTGGCTATCCGGGGCCGGGTCCTCCCTGTCACGACCGAGGGAATCACCCTGGTGGGACAGACGCGGGGCGGGCAACAGGTGAGGGGGGAGTTGGAACTCTCCCGGCACGGATGGGAACTTCAGGAGATATGGCTTGAGCCTCAGGGTGCTCGCCCGCTGGCTGGTGTCATTAGCGCAGTGGATGAGGCCGATATTATTCTGCTGGGGCCAGGCAGCCTCTTCACCAGTGTGATCCCTAATCTGCTGCTGCCGGAGTTCGCCGAGAAGATTCGAGACGCGCAGGTTCCGAAGGTTTACATAGCTAACTTAATGACCCAGCCGGAGGAGACGGAGGGGATGAACATCGTTCAACACCTTGACTGGGTTTCTGCTGCCCTGGGTGTGGTTCCAGACGGGATTATCGTCAATAATGACCCCATCCCTGAGGATATTGTGGCATCCTATGCGGAAAAAGGAGCTGTCCCACTTTATCTGGATCGCCGCCAGCGGGAGATCATACAGGGAAAGGGCTGTCTCTGTATTGAGGCCCCCACGGTGCTGGTGACCACGAGCCAGGACGGAAAACGAATCCTGCGGCATGACCCGCAGAAGCTGGCCGCAATCGTCTTTCGCTTCTGCCGTCATCTGGGGGCCTCCGCCCCTGACGCGGAGGAAGTGTGAGGCTCATGCTCTCTCGCAGGAACCATCTGGTTGATGCGCTCTGGGACGAATGGGGGCTCTGTCCAGCCGAGGGAAAGGACGTCAGGGCCGAGTGCATGGGA
Organism: Fretibacterium sp.; assembly: GCA_024681935.1. Classification (GTDB taxonomy): domain Bacteria; phylum Synergistota; class Synergistia; order Synergistales; family Aminobacteriaceae; genus JAFUYV01. The sequence goes on along the minus strand of JAIKZX010000006.1, from coordinate 8,467 downwards.
ATGCTTGCCGGCCTGCTTCCTACGTTTAAAACGAACCGGCTGCGCGTGGTGCGCCGCCTGATGAGGCTCTGGCGGCAGAGCCCATGGTATCCTGAGCTGGACATCGCGGATATTGTCAGTTTCCCCGAAAGGGAGCAGGGCAGAAGGGGAAGCGTCCTCATCTCCCTTCCGTCATCCTTTCAGGAGACCGTTGGGCGTTTCGCCTCAGACCTGGCCCATGACCTTGCTGAGAGAGGCCATGAACCCATGGAGAAACTCCCTTCAGTTTTTTGGTCCTGGCTCAGGGGCCTTTGGGGAAGCTGTGGTGGGCTTTACCTCCCGAAGTCGGGCTATTATTTGGTGTTTCGTGTGGGGTTCTCCTCTGTCGCGGGACCAATGAGGAGCATTCTGTCCCGGACGGAACTTCGCTGGCGGGGGCGCGTCTTTCACGGAGCGCAGGAGATGTTCCTCCGGGACCAGGAGAGCATTGTGACGTTTCTTTGTAATCTGGGGCTTCCTTCATCCTCGCTGAAGATGGAGGACCGCGCGATTATGCGTTCCCTGCGCGACCAGGCAAACCGTGTGAGCAACTGTGACACGGCGAACATTCGCCGGGCGCTTCGCGTCGCGGAGGAACAGACGAGGCTGGCAGCAAGGGTAAGTCAGGAGGGACTTTTGCCTCTTTTGCCGCCGGCTCTGCGCCAGCTGGCTGAGGTGCGCCTTGCCAACCCTGAGGCCTCTCTCTCAGAACTGGGGAAGAAGCTTACCCCACCGATTCAAAAAAGTACTGTAAAATATCGTTGGGCTCGATTGAACGATTATGTGTCGAAGAAAAAAAAGGAGTGTTGTCGTTTTGAAGCTGAAGACATTTGAGGCCAAAGATGTTCAGGGCAAAAAGGTCCTGATGAGGGTGGACTTCAACGTCCCCTTCAAAAATGGCAAAGTGACGGATGACGCGCGCATCCGCGCCCATATCAGCACGCTGAAGAAGCTCTTGAACGCGGGCGCGAAGGTTGCTCTGGTCTCCCACTTTGGTCGTCCCAAGGGCAAGGTAGATCCGGCGTTCTCCCTCTCCCAGATTGTGCCGGATGTGGAGAAAGCCTATGGACTCAAGGTCCGGTTTGTGGATGACTGTGTGGGCGCCAAGGTAGCCGAGGCCTTGACTGCCGTTCAGGACCCGGCAAAAGAGATTGTACTTCTTGAGAATTCCCGTTTCCACGCCGAGGAGCAGAAGAACGATCCGGACTTTGCGAAGCAGATGGCCGCGCCTTTCGACGTGTTCGTTATGGACGCCTTCAGTGCCTGTCACCGGGCTGACGTTTCCACAAGCGGCGTCATCCCGTTGCTCACATCTTTCGCCGGGGACCTGCTGATGCGCGAAGCGGAGATGTTGGGCGCCGTCAGCGAGAACCCTGCGAAGCCCTATGTCCTCATCCTGGGAGGAGCTAAAGTCTCGGACAAGATTGCAGTGGTGGGCAATCTGTTGGACAAGGCCACAACTATCCTTATCGGCGGGGGCATGGCCTACACATTCCTCAGGGCCAGAGGATTTGAAATCGGCAAATCTCTCTGCGAGGAGGATAGGCTGGACTTTGCCCGGGAGACACTTGAGAAGGCCGAAAAGATGGGAGTAAAGGTCCTTTTGCCAGTGGACAGCGTCGTGGCAGATGGTCTGGAATCCACGGAGACAAGCCTGGCAGAAGTCTCAGCGATGCCTGCGGATAAAATGGGCCTGGACATCGGTCCCAAGACTGTGGCTCTCTTTGTGGATGCACTGAAGGGGGCGAAGTCCGTCCTCTGGAACGGACCTATGGGTGTTTTCGAGAACCCGCTCTTTGCAGAGGGAAGCAAAAAACTTGCCGGGGCTGTTGCAGACTGCACGAAGGCCGGTGCAGTGACGGTTATTGGTGGCGGTGACACGGCGTCGGCTGTGCGGCAGTTCGGCTTGGCGGATAAGGTTTCCCATGTTTCCACGGGCGGCGGGGCCAGCCTGGAGTACTGCGAGGGAAAGAAACTTCCCGGCATGGCGCCGTTTGAAATTAAATAAATCGTTTAAACTTTATAGGACATTGGAGGTCGGCAAGTTGAAAAAGATTTATCTTTATGGAAACTGGAAGATGAACATGACCAAGGCAGAGACCGAGGGGTTCTTTAAGGGGTATGCCGCCGCGGTTGACCCCTTTGCCACGGACCTGGGGACGAAGCTTGAGGTGGCGGTGTTTCCGGCCTTTACCTCCATCTGGGAGGCGGGCTACCGCGCGAAAGATCTGAAACACCCGCCCATTGTTGGTGCCCAGAACTGCTACTATGAACCCAAGGGAGCGTTCACTGGGGAGGTTTCCATTCCCATGCTGAAGGAGCAGGGGGTTACGCATATCATCCTTGGTCACAGCGAGCGCCGTCACATCTTCGGCGAGTCGGACGAATTGGTTGGAAAAAAGGTCAAGGCCTGCCTTGATGCGGGACTGACTCCGGTGCTATGCTACGGTGAGACTCTGGAGGAGCGAGAGGGAAACCGGACCTTCGAGGTTATGGAACGTCAGCTTCGTTCCGCACTGAAGGGCCTGAGCCCCGAGGAGATGGTGAAGATTATCTTCGCCTACGAGCCCGTTTGGGCTATCGGGACGGGAAAGACCGCCACACCGGATCAGGCTCAGGAGGTTTGTGGCTGGAGTAAAGAACTCATCGCCAAACTCGCCGGGAAGGATGTTGTCCCTGTGGTGCTGTATGGCGGCAGCGTGAAGGGCTCCAACGCCAAGGAACTTCTTTCGATGGATTCCATCGATGGCGCGCTGGTTGGGGGCGCATCCCTGAAGCCGGAGACGTTCCTTGAAATTTACGGGGCGTACAGGAAATAAAATTATATTACATCTTAAAGGAGTGGGTACTATGAAGCGTTTTCTGGTTAGGTTAGGGCTTGTTCTGACGCTGTCACTGTGTATCTTTTCTGCGGCATGGGCGGCGAACCCTGAGGATGCGTTGAGCGCAAAGCCAAAGGAATCCCTGTACACCGTTCTGCGTGTGGAGGATCTGGGGAGCTTCCTACGCTGGGCTGTGTCTGAGGAGAACCTGAAGATATTTGCGCCGCTTGCTGATCTCGATGAGGATTCGATTCAGATGATTACCTCCACGCTGGCCAATATTCCTGTGAAGTCCGCGGCCCTGGTGGTTGGGATGACGGCGGAGGGAATGCCCTTTTTACAGGCCGCTCTTTCCGGAGCTGAGGCGGAGAATGTTGGGGAGTTTGTGCTGGGTAAGGGCAGCCCAATGGCTCCGATGATTGAAAGTATGCTCCAGGAGAGTGAGATTGCCTTTGAGATGAAAGACGGCCTCCTCCTGTTGAGCTTTGGTGCGGACGGCCTCAAGGAGAGCCTCGCGGCCCTTGAGGATGAGAGCAAACGTCTTTCCATCAAACGCCGTTTCCCGGTGAAGGATTATGCCTTTATCCATACAGACTTTGACACATCGGGAATGCTTGCCAAGGCTGCTGCTGAAAGTGAAGAGGCAGAGGAAAACTTTAAGAATCTCAAAAAATATTTCCACGCGCCCCTTGACGTGGAGCTAGGCTTTGAAAGCTTCAAGGATCGTTTCCTCCTCTCGTTAGGGACGAACCTGAAAGAAGCGATGAACCCGGAGTATCTGAAAGAACTTGAGCAGGCTGAGGCTGTTCCCGGCGGTCATATCCGCCTGCTGGGGAATGGCAGCCCGCTGCTCGCGATGGGCTCGACACTGAACCTGAAGAGCTTCAAGCGCTACGATGAGCTGAAGGATGTCGTGGAAGAGGGCCTGGAAGCCTTGAAAGGAATTGGCCTTTCGAAGGATGATATCCAAAATCTTGTTAATGGTGCCTTCTCGCTGACCATAGGAGGCAGTTTCTTCCAGTGTGAGGGGATCAGTATCCCGGCCATTTGCCTTACGCAGAGTGGTCAGGAAAACGCTGCCTCCTCCATTGTGGGCACGTTGGGCGGTAAGGATGACCTGCCTCTTAACCCCGTCCAGGCAGAAGGCTGGGACAAGATGCTTCAGGTGGATTCCTCCATTAGCCCCGTTCCCTGTCTCCTTGGCGTGCAGGGCGAGACGCTTTTCTTTGGCCTGAACGATGTGGCCTCCCTGGCGGGGACTCCGTCTCCGGCGCCCAAGCTTCAGGAACTGTTGGCGAAGGAGTCTCTGGGGGGTATGTATCTGGATTTTGCCGGAGTTCAGGACTACCTGAAAGGTGCAGAAGGCCCGCTTTCAATGGTTCTGTCCCTGGCAGAGTCTATGACGGGAGATGATTCCCTGACCGGTATGGCAGGCCTCATCCGCGATGTTCTTGAGGCGAAACTCTCCATCCCCTCCGTCTCAATCTGGGGTTCGAATATGGAATCCTGCTTCATCGAGTTTGCCCTTGCTGATGTCCCGGCGGGGGAGGGGCTTTGGGCAAAGTTGGCAAAGCTTGCGCTTGCCATTCAGGAGATTGGACAGGGCGACGGCGAGGAAAAGGAGAAGGCTGAGTGACGTTTTCTGAGGCATTTTCTTCGCCGGTCTTTAGCTTAAGGATATAAGGTTACAACAGGCGCATCCCCCGATCCTGGGGATCGGGGGATGTTTTTTGCATCGCTTTTGCACTAAAGAAGGGGAGTTTAGCTTTGGAACAGATGTTGAAAGATTATTTTGACAGCCATATCGCCCCGGAATATCTTGAGACGCCGTCTGTGCCGCGGCTCTCGGAGAATGCGATGTGGCTTCTTGAACAACGTTACTTTGTACTGAGGTACGACGCCTCGTTGTCCGATGGCAGCGGAGGGCTCCGCAAGGAGGTCAGCTTCGAGGAGTTCACGCGCCGTGTTGCCCGCACCATTGCCAGTGCGGAAACGCAATATCTGGACCCAGACGCGCCGGACTCCCTGACATGGCTTCAGATGCTTGAGAATAACATCGCGAACGACATCCTGTGCCGCCGCTTCCTCTTCAACTCCCCCTGTCTCTTCAGTTCTTCCGCTGGTCTGACCGTGAGGCCTGAGTTTGCCGAGCTGATCTACAAGGGCGTGGAAAAGATGTCCTTTTCGGACTATGCTCACCTCTATGCCTCACGGACGAAGAACCAGCAGCTCTTCGCCTGCTTTGTTATCAGTGTCCCCGACAGCATTGAAGGTATTTTTGAATCCGTGAAGGACGCCAGTATCATCAGTAAGTTTGGCGGCGGGGTGGGGGGCAACTTTGGGCACCTGAGAGAGCGAGGTTCCGCCATCAGTGGGGGAACGGGGGGCAAGGCCTCAGGCCCTGTTTCCTTTATGGAGACATGGAACACCATGGGAGCTGTGGTCGTTCAGGGGGGCAAGCGCCGCGCTGCCCTCATGGGGATGCTCTTTGATGATCATCCTGACATCCAGGACTTTGTGGACTGCAAGACAGAGGATGGCAAGCTGTCCTACTTTAACGTCTCTGTTGCGGTCTCTGACCGGCTTATGCACGCTGCGGAGGAGAATGGAACCTTTGATCTTCACTCTCGTTCTGATGGCAGCGTTGTCTCCACGATTCGTGCCCGCGAGCTTCTGGACCATATCTCAGAAAGCGCATGGAAACGGGGGGACCCGGGCATCTTTTTCATTGACAGGGCGCGCCAGGACAACCTTCTTAAGATGGGGTCAGAGTGGGAGATTGAGTCGACAAACCCCTGCGGCGAGCAGCCGTTGCCGAACTACACGAGTTGCAATCTCGGTTCCATCAACGTCGAGGCTTTTGTCCGCGAAGGAGAGTTTGACTGGAACTCCTTCCAGAACCAGGTGTTCCGGTCGATGTACTATTTGGATCTGGTCATCGACGCCTGCAGTTATCCGCTGGAGAAAATAGGGGAAAGAACCCGAAAAATACGGCCGGTAGGTCTCGGCATCATGGGGCTGGCAGACGCCTCTATTCTTCAGGGTATTGTATATGGCTCGCCGGAATTTAATGACTTCTGCAAAAACTTAGGCGGCCTTCTGGCACGTTCAGCCCTCATGGCCACTGCTCAGATTGTCTCCGATGCTGGCAAGGAGCCTTTCCCGGAACATGGGCTTGTGGCGGATCTCTTCGACGCCTTCCGGCGCGAGATAGAGGGAGAAGGGCAGCTCTTCAGCCAGGACCATCATCAGGAAGGGACACTCTTCAGCGACAGTTGGTTTGAGCACCTGTCCCAGGAGGAATACGGACAGCTCCTGTCCCACATGAGACAGTCTGAGACTATCCCAAGAACCTTGCTCAACACCCTGGAGGAACTTCAGAATCCCACGGCTCCATTGCCGTTTGAGGATGTCAGATTTGTTTTGAAGGCTTTGGTCCGGGGGAATCTGCGCAACAGCCGGAGGCTTTCCATCGCCCCCACAGGTTCTATCTCTATGATTTTGGATGCGAGCTCAGGCATTGAGCCTAACTTTGCCTGGTCCTGGAGCCGGCGCATCGCCAAGGTTGACGGAACAGGGACGGAGGACCGCGACTTCTGGCACAAGCTCCTCTCTGCAGCCCAGCGCGACGAGTATAAGACAGCAGGGGGCAAATTGTCGGATCCGGCCTTTGTTACAGCCTACGACATTTCGACCCAGCAACACGTAAATGTCACGGGAATCTTTGCCCGTGTCGTAGACAGCGGCATCAGCAAGACGGTGAACCTTCCGAACTCAGCCAAGGTTGAGGACGTACGACGCGTTTACCAGGATTGCTACGCCATGGGCTGCAAGGGAATAACAATTTACCGCGACGGCTCGCGATCCTATCAGCCTATTGAAATTAAGAAGGGCGACGATCAGGAAGCAGGGCCACGCAAGGTGAAGGAACGTCCTGGCCTTGTGGTTTTTGGAAAGACCATCAAGGAGAGCACTCCCTGGGGCAGTATCTACATCACGCTGAACTTTGACGGGACTGACCCGTTCGAAATATTCATTAATGTTGGCAAGAGCGGATCAGAGTTGAAGGCTATGACGGAAGCTCTGTCTCGTGTCATTTCCATTGGCCTGCGTTCCGGCAGCCGTCTGGAGGATTTCATCGATACGCTCAAGGGGCTTTCCGGCAAGGAATACTGGATGTTTGGGTTCGATGAGGAGCACGTGGCCCGCTCGATTCCTGATGCCATCGCGCTTCTGCTGGAGAAGCTCGTTGAGAGGGAGGACAATATGCCCTCGCTGCCTCTCGGTCCCCATGAGGGAGGGGCCATCTGCCCGGAGTGCGGCGCCCCGATGGAGATGATTTCCGGCTGTGCCTACTGCTTCAGCTGCGGTTACAGCCCGTGTAAGTAAAGCTTGCTGCGTTTTTCATGCTATACTAACGAGTGAGCGTACCGGCGGCGTGCCCATGGCCGCCGTTTTATGACTCAGTATTGATGAATGAAGGAGTGTTTTCTCAGGTGAAGACAGAACTGCCTGTTTTGAAGATAGGAAAGTATCAGCCGCGTTATCCTCTCATTCAGGGAGGGATGGGTGTGGGGATCTCCGGCGTGAAACTTGCGGGGAACGTTGCACGCTGCGGCGGGGTCGGCACCATCGCAAGCGTGGGCCTCTGCCATGATTCGCCTCTCTTCAAGCTTGAGAAGCATAATTATTTTGAGGTCAACGTCATCGTCATCAAGGAGTCTCTTGCTGCCGCGCGGAAGATAGCAGGGGAGGACGGCATCCTGGCTGTAAACTGCATGGTCGCCCTGACGGATTACGATACTCAGGTACGTGCCGCTGCCGAAGGCGGGGCCGATATCATCATCTCTGGGGCTGGATTACCGCTTCGCCTGCCAGACTACACGAAAGACTTTCCTGACGTTGCCCTCGTTCCCATCGTCAGTTCCGCCAAGGCTGCGAGCCTCATTACCCGTCATTGGGAGAAGAAATACAACCGTTCTCCAGACGCCTTCGTGGTGGAGGAACCCGCCACGGCGGGCGGTCACCTTGGTGCCACGACGATGGAACAGGTCTATGACCCGGCGCTTTCGCTGGATGTGGCTGTCCCGGAGGTCGTGAAGTATGTGGCGGAGGAGATGAAGTCCGACATTCCTGTCATCGCGGCTGGGGGAATCTGGGACCGTTCGGACCTGGAGCGTGTCTTTGCACTTGGCGCGAAAGGTGTACAGATGGGGACGCGTTTCGCATGCACGGAGGAAGGAGACGCTTCCGACCGGTTCAAGCAGGCTTATATTGACGCTCAGGAAGAGGACGTCGTCCTGATCCACAGCCCAGCGGGTTTGCCTGGCCGGGCAATTAAGAATCCCTTTGTTACCAGCTACCTTGAGGGCAAGGTGGAGAGCAAGCCCTGCTTTGCCAACTGTCTGTCTCATTGCCGTTATCGCAAGACGCGTGAGACATTTTGCATCGCTGCGGCTTTGGTGGATGCCTTCAATGGCAATTGGGACACGGGGCTCTTCTTCTGCGGCAGCAATGTCACGAAGGTCCACAAGATTGAGCGTGTACCGGACATCATTAAGGAACTGTTTGAGTGATTCAGGAAATAGCCGGGCTTATGTAACATAAGATACATTATAGGACATTTA
>JAIKZX010000219.1 GCA_024681935.1 Fretibacterium sp. | reverse complement strand
TATGTTCTGGAAAGATTGTACAGGATGGGACTGGAAACTCAGACCCCGGAGGGGGCATTTTATGTATTCCCCTCTATTGTTAAATATGGTCTTAACTCGACAGAGTTCTGCACCCGGCTCCTGCGTGAGGCTCATGTGGCGGTAACACCCGGCCTTTGTTTCGGCGCGGATAATCATATCCGGATTTCCTATTGCTGCGGAGATGAGGATTTGACAAAGGGCATGGACCGGCTGGAACGCTTTGTCGAAACCCTTGAGAGGTAACCGCGATGCTCATTGATTATCTGACCGAAGCCCATCGCCTGTCCGGGGAATTGTCCGCTCTGCGAAGAGAATTTCACCAGTATCCGGAGCTGGGCAATCATGAATTTAAGACAGCGGATCGCATCGAACTTTTCTTAAAAGAATTGGGGATTCCAACAAAAAGAATATTGGAGACTGCGGTGATGGGACAACTCAAGGGAGCTTTACCCGGTCCCTCCATCGCGCTTCGCGCGGACATGGATGCCCTTCCGCTTCAGGAGGAAACGGGGATTGACTATCCCTCCAGGATTCCCGGAATTATGCACGCTTGTGGCCACGATGTTCACATCACAGCTGTCCTGGGGGCAGCAAAGCTTTTGTCCGGCCACAGGGAAGAACTGGAAGGAACAATTCTATTGTTATTCCAACCTGATGAGGAAGGCAACGGCGGCGCCCAGCGAATGATCAGGGCCGGTGTTCTGGAGGGGGTCTCGGCTGTCTTTGGGGCTCATGTCACGCCGGAGCTACCGGCCGGACATATCGGCGTCCGTTATGGGAAGTTCTACGCGGCGTCGGACACTTTTAAGATAACAGTCACAGGGAAGAGCGCCCACGGAGCAGAGCGGGAAAAGGGCATTGACGCGCTGGCTGCAGCCTCTGAAATAGTTGGTGGATTATTAGAATTACAACATTATTCTTCAGAAAAAAGCGTTATCACTGTCGGGACGTTCCACGGAGGGACTGCCGGGAATATCGTCGCGGACCGAGCCGAGCTCACGGGCATTATCCGCACGCTGGGACCGGAGGCAAGAAAGCAAATGCGGACAAGGGTTTTGGAGACTGTCAGGGATACGGCCGCAAAATCTGGCGCGCAGGCCCGCTGCGAACTGCACGAAAGCTATCCCGGTGTGGTCAACGATGGGTCCATGACGCAGCTCGTGGAGGAGGCCGCCCGCTCCGTATTCAAGTCTCACGGCGACGCCTGGCTGGGCTCAGATCTGGTCCACGTCATTGAAGAACCGCTGATGATGACTGAGGACTTTGGCTATTTCCTTCAGGAGCGGCCCGGATCGTTCTACCACATTGGTGCGGGGTGTCCCCTGCCGCTCCATAACCCAGGCTTTCTCCCCGATGAAAAGTCTATTGTCACCGCGGCAGCCGTTCACGCTGCGGTCGCGGTGAGGGGTCTCTCTACCTTCGCACAATAAGGGCCAATTCAAAGATTTAGGCGCTCACAACAGGCACGGATGCCTTAGTGCCGGCGACGGCACAGGAGGCGCCCGATTGTCGCCAGCCGCCGCGCGGCGTCTTAGATTGATTGCTTGATAAGGGTCAACTTTTGCGCTCGGGTCATTTTCTTAATCTCACACTCGCGGCGCATCGCCTCGCCCTGCGTCGGGTATTCCTCCTGATAAACCAGCTCGACGGGGAGGTGCGACCGGGTGTAACGCCCGCCCTTCCCGGCCTGGTGCTGTTCCACCCGGCGGGGGACATCCACTGTCCAGCCGGTATAAAGCCCGCCCCCGCGGCAGCTTAGAATATAGATATAGGCAGGCATAATCAGAACGGCATTCTTCCGTGGTCCATAAGGTGGGACACAAGGACCTCCAGTCCGATGAAGATAAGCAGCACCCCACCCATAAGCTCCATCTTTTTGCCAAAACGGGCCCCGACAAAGCGCCCAAGACAGACCCCCGCAGCGCAGGCCAGGGCCGTCACCACTCCCGCGATGACGGCCAGTTCCATCACCGGCAGCCCCGCAAGCGCAAAGCCCGCCCCCACGACGAGCGCGTCAATGGACGTCGCCACGGCCACGGAGAGCAGAGGCCATAACCGGTCTGCCACTCCCATAATTTCCTTTGCCTCGTCTTTGAAATAACCCCACACCATGTCCCCACCGACAAAGGCCAAAAGGACAAAGGCAATCCAGTGGTCGATCGCGGGAAACCAGCGCGTCGAGTACTCCCCCAGGAAACATCCCAGGAGGGGCATGAAGAACTGAAAAAGGCCGCAAGCCAGCGCCAGGCGGCAGGCCGCGCTTAGGGCTCGCCTATTAGCCTCGCACAGGGGGGACGGGGGGTACTTCCCCCGCGTTAAATTTGTGGTAGCCCCCACACAGAGGGACACCGCAAAGGCATCCATCGCAAGGGAACACCCGGAGAGAGCGGATTCCCAACTCAAAGCAATCCCCTACCCCATCAGGAGGCGGCTGCCATCAATAAGATATTCCATCCCCGACCAGACCGTCAGGAGCATAGCGGCCCACATGACGGCCATCCCGCCTGGAACCTTTAGGATTAGCATGGAAAGCGCGATAATCTGAAAAACAGTTTTTATCTTGCCTCCTCTGGAAGCCGCGATGACGACCCCCTCCGCGGCCGCCACCAGACGCAGGCCCGTCACAACGAACTCGCGGGTGATAATCACCAGGACAATCCACGCAGGGATGCGATGGAGGTCCACCAGGGCAATCATGGCCGCTATCACCAACACCTTATCTGCCAGCGGGTCAATGAATTTCCCCAGCGTCGTGACCAGACGGTGTTTGCGCGCGATATATCCGTCCAGCGAGTCTGTTACCGCTGCTGTAATGAACACCACCCCAGCCAGGAGATCTCCCCAGGTCAGCGGCATTTCCAGCGCAGCCGTCAGGGAACAGGGCAACGGAACCGGCGTAGTGATACGAAGCGAAAGGAACAGCAGAACCAGCGGCGCGAGGAACACGCGCACGAGGCTCAGGATGTTGGGCACATTCAGAACTTTCGTGCCTTTTGTTGGAATGGATTTCAAAGCCAACTCACCTCCGCGGACGCAAGGATACGCCGCATATTCCACAGGCGCTAAAGAATAATTTTCTTTCCGCCGCCCTGGGACGCGCCGCCCATACGGTCCAGTTCGTTCAGCACAGCCGCCGGAGCAACGTCAATACGGGGCTTCTGCTGCTTTGCCATGGCCTCCTTCAGCTGTTGCTCGTACTCTTCCATTGAACGCTTCAGGGATTCAACATCCCCTTTCAGCCACAGCAGCATGGACCGGGCCACACTCTTCATCGCGTTCTCATCCGGCACTTCCTTAATCAGGCCCATTTCTTTCATGATGCGGTTCTCGTCGCGCACCGCATCCAGCACGTCGTCATCTGTGAATAACCCCTTTTTATATAAGGTCCTGAACATGATGTTGAAGCGCATCTTCTGATTTTCTGACTCAAGGGTCAGGCCGTCCAGTCGTGTAAGGAGCAAGGACATCAGTTCGTCCAGACTGATTTGCTGCATGGGCATTGTATGTTTCCTCCTGAAGTAAATAATAATGCGGCCGTTGTGCCGTTATGTACTTTGCTCATTCTAACACAGACACGGCGGACAAGGGAGAGTTTAGCTTATTATGGTATAATTACCCGCGGTCAATGAGAGGAACGACCGGTCCACGCGGAGCGGTTGCGCCTCGTTTTGACGTACTCGCAGAGTACAGGCAGCCGAAAGGAGCTTGAGGTGTATGAAGACAGAACTGCTGGGGCAGGAGAAGAACATTGTCAAGATTAAGGTGGAGTTTGAGCCAGAGGAATTTCAGAACGGCCTTAAAAAGGCTTTAAATGAGCTGTCTCAGCAGGCCCATATCCCGGGCTTCCGCCGGGGACACACTCCGCGCAGGATACTTGAGATGCGCCTGGGGAGGGGAACGATTTACCGTGAAGCGCTGGATAAGATACTCCCTCCAAACATCAAGAAAATCGTTGAGGACTACGACCTGGACGCGATCGACACCCCATCCCTGCAGATTGGTGACATTCATGAGGGAGAGCCCGTCTCGTGTGAGCTGACCTTCGAGGTCATGCCGGAGGTGGAGTTGCCTAACCTGGATGAGGTGGAGGTCGAGCAGCTTAAGACGGTCATCACTGATGAAATGGTGGATCGGCTGGTGCGGCGTTTCCGTAAGGAGCGCGCGACGACGAACCCCGTGGAACGTCCCGTCGGGAATGACGACCTGGTGAACCTCTCCCTGGTGGTCCATGTTGTCGGAGATGATGAGAATAATAAATCGTCCGAACCTCAGAAGACGAAGATTGACCTCTTCGACGAAACCGTGAGGCAGGAGCTCCGCTCCGCGCTGGTTGGGCACTCCAGGGGAGATACGGTGGAGGCGGAGTTTGACGTTGAACCCGACCACCAGGATACGCGTTTCGCCGGCAAGAGGCTCCGTTACATCATGACCATTGAGGACATCTCCGAGTATGTTTTGCCGGAGATGAACGATGATTTCTACAAGAAGTCCTTTGGCGAGAATACGGATATCCACACGGAGGAGGCCTTCCGGGAGAAGATGAGGGAGGAACTCCGCAGCACAATGGAGTCGGAGAACCGGACTGATGCAGAGAGACGCGCCGTGACGAAGGTCACACACCTCGCGAAAGTCGAGGTGCCTGATTCTCTGAGAGATCGGCAGGTGCAGGTGCTGCGCCAGAGGGACGAGCAGGAGGTCCATGACCGTTATGGCATGGAATTGAAGGACGTTCTTGGCAAAAATGACGAAAACTGGGAAACCAGCTATATGGAGGTCCTTAAGCTCAGAGCGGCAAGCATGGTGCGTCAGAGCCTGGTCATGGAGGCCATTGGCAAGGAATATGACATTAATGTTGAGAAGAAGGATGTTGAGTCCGAACTTGCCCGCCGCGCGGCTCTCTTCCAGACGGATTCGGCGCATCTCCTGAACTATTTGTACAAAAACGAGAGCGCCATGTCGCGCCTGATTGACGACGTGCGTTACGGCAAGATAACGGATGAACTCATGACAAAAATCAAGGTCAAAGAAGTCGACGAACTGTCTCCGGAGCAGCCGCCTGTCTCTCAGGAACAGTCCGGGCCCGCTGACCAGGGTAAGAACGAAGGAGAAGGGGCGTAAGCCGGTATGTCTTACTACATTCCCTACGTCATTGAGCAGACAGGGCGCGGCGAACGAAGCTATGACATTTACAGCCGCCTCCTGAAGGACAGGATTATCTTCCTCGGCTCGGAGGTCGAGGATGGCGTGGCAAACTCCATAGTTGCGCAACTCCTTTTTCTTGAGAGCGAGGACCCCGACAAGGACATTCACCTCTACATCAACAGTCCGGGGGGGAGTGTGACCGCTGGCCTGGCGATTTATGACACTATGCAGTACATCAAGAGCCCGGTGTCCACCATCTGTTTGGGTCTTGCGGCAAGCATGGCGGCTGTGCTCCTGGCGGGGGGAGAAAAGGGCAAACGCCTTGCCCTTCCCAACTCGGAGATAATGATTCATCAGCCTTTGGGCGGCGCACAGGGGCAGGCCAGCGACATCGAGATACGGGCACGCAACATACTGAAAACAAAAGACCGCATGAACCGCATCCTGGCCCGGCACACGGGGCAGGAACTTGAAAAAGTGGCCCGGGATACGGACCGGGACAACTATATGACCGCCGAAGAAGCCCTGAGCTATGGTCTGATTGACCGTGTCATCGAGTCCCGCTGACGGATAAAGGCACAAGTTGAGGGGATGGGCACTGCCCTCCCCCTTTATTTCCTCAGGAAGGATTTTGACTTTGAAAACCAAAGACAACAAAACAATAGGCAATATCACCAGCAATACACACGACATTCATTGCTCCTTCTGCGGGAAAAGCCAGAGAGAGGTATATCGTCTCGTGGCCGGTGACAACGCCTGGATATGCAACGAGTGTATCGAGGTGTGCAACATGATTCTGGCAGACGAGACGGGCGGACAGTCCCCTTTCCAGGCCCCCACATTCCCCGCAGGATTTCAGCCGCCTCAGGTCTCCCAACCCTCTGCCCAGCATGCAAAACAACAACAGCCCCCCGCGGAGCTCAAGGCAATCAAGCCGCGCGAGCTCAGTGATTTTCTTGACCAGTATGTTATAGGGCAGGCCAGAGCGAAACGAGTCGTCTCTGTAGCAGTCTATAACCACTACCAGCGGATAAAGAATAATCTTGAGCTGAAGGATTCGGACATCGAACTGCAGAAGAGCAATGTCCTGCTCCTGGGTCCCACGGGGTCCGGCAAGACGCTCATCGCCCAGACGCTGGCACGGAAACTCAACGTCCCCTTCGCTATCGCTGACGCGACGACGCTCACCGAGGCAGGTTATGTGGGAGAGGACGTCGAGAATATCCTGCTTCGTCTTCTCCAGGCGGCGGACTTTGACCTCTCCTCCGCAGAGCGCGGCATTATCTACCTGGACGAGATCGACAAGATCGCCCGTAAGTCGGAATCCGTCTCCATCACACGCGACGTATCCGGCGAGGGAGTCCAGCAGGCGCTGCTTAAAATCCTGGAGGGAACCATCGCCAATATTCCTCCTAAAGGGGGCCGCAAACACCCGCATCAGGACTTTATCCAGATGAACACGTCGAACATCCTTTTCATCTGCGGCGGTGCGTTTGACGGTCTGGAACCCATTGTGGCGCGGCGAGTGTCCCAGGGGACGCTGGGCTTTGGCGGAGAGCTGGCGCGCAGCACAAAGGACCGTTACGGCATCATGGAAAAAGTGCAGCCTGAGGACCTTGTTACCTTTGGCCTTATCCCGGAGCTTGTGGGGCGTATTCCTGTCCTGGTGGCCCTTGAGGAACTGGATAATGAAGCTTTTGTCCGCATCCTCCAGGAGCCGCGCAACGCACTGGCCAAACAATACAAAAAAATTCTGGAGATGGAAGGCGTGGACCTTGAGTTCACCCCGGAGGCGCTGAACCGCATCGCGGAACTGGCCGTCAAACAAAAGACCGGCGCCCGGGGCCTGCGTTCCATTATGGAGAACCTGATGCTGGATGTCCTTTACGAGCTCCCCTCCATGCAGGAAAAGGCCAAGCGTCTTGTCGTCACACCCGAGTTCGTCGACCACAAGATTTCCCTTGATGTCCTTCTGTCGGAGAATCAGGAGGTCGCCTGACGTGGCGGAACAGATTATCGTCACCAGTGAGGAGAAACCTGCCCCCGTCGGAGAGCGGGACTGCCCCGTCATTCCCGTAAGGGACGCCGTTCTCTTTCCCGGAGTGATTATGCCCCTCTTCGTCGGCCGGCCGCGTTCACTCAAGGCAGTGGAGATGGCCCTTCTTCAGGACAAGAGAGTCTTTGTTGTCTCCCAGACCCACAGTGAGACGGAGGACCCTGCCCCGGAGGATTTATATCATGTCGGCGTGCTCTGCAACCTGCTCCAGATGGCCCGTCTTCCTGACGGAACGACAAAGATTCTGGTGGAGGGCGTCGTCCGAATGGAGGCAGTCGAATTTGTCATTGACGGCGATGTACTGGGTGCTCACCTCCTTCCTATCCCTTGGCTAAACGCTGACCCCCACGTCCTGGAGCCCTGGCGCCGGCGTGTGCTGAAGAGTTTTGAGCGATACAACGCCCTCCAGCCCCGCATTCCCGCCGAGGTCATGGCCTCTATCTCTGAGATGGCCGACCTGGAACAGCTTATCAACCTCATTGGCTCTCACATCTCCGTAAAACTGGAGGAGCGTCAGTCTCTTCTGGAGATCCAGGACATGAAGGAGGCGCTCACTTTCCTCCTCCGTCTTTTGACACAGGAGATTGAGATTCTTGAACTGGAGCACGATATACAGGACCGCGTCCGGTCCGGAGTGGAGAAGAACCAGAAGGAATATTACCTTCGCGAGCAGCTTCGTGTGATTCAAAACGAGCTGGGACAGGAGAACAGCGAGGAGGAAGAGAAGGACGTCTACGCCCGGCGGGTAGAGGAGTCCGCGATGAGCGAGGAAGCGCGGGAGAAAGCACAGAAGGAGCTCGCCCGTCTCGCGAAGATGCCCTTAATCTCCCCGGAAGCGGCGGTTATCCGCAGCTACCTGGACTGGCTGCTGGACCTGCCCTGGGAAGTGCGCACGAAGGAGAACCACAACCTGGCGCGAGCGGAGAAGGTGCTTGACCGCGACCACTACGGCCTTCGCAAGGTGAAGGACAGGATACTGGAGTTCCTTGCCGCACGCCGCCACGCCGGGCAGGACATGAAGGGACAGATTATCTGTTTTGTGGGCCCCCCCGGCGTGGGGAAAACCTCATTGGGCCGTTCCATCGCCGATGCACTGAACCGCAATTTTGTCAACGTCTCCCTTGGAGGCGTGCGCGACGAAGCGGAGATACGGGGGCACCGCCGGACCTATATTGGTTCTCTCCCCGGACGCATCATTCAAAAGCTTGTTCAGGCAAAGAGCTGTAACCCTATTATTCTTCTGGATGAGATTGACAAGCTGGGGAACGACTTTCGCGGCGACCCCTCCTCCGCCCTGCTGGAGGTGCTGGACCCGCGCCAGAATGCTGCATTCACAGACCACTACCTTGAGGTTCCTTTTGACCTCAGCGAGACTTTGTTCCTCACCACCGCCAATGTGACGCACTCGATCCCAAAGCCGCTCCTCGACCGAATGGAGCTTATCCCCATTCCTGGCTATATCACGGAGGAGAAGGTTCAGATTGCCGCACACTACCTGTTGCCCCGGAATCTGAAGGAACATGGTCTGAAGCCGGCGGACCTGAAGATGGGCCTTCCCGCGCTGAAGAAGGTCATCTCCGCCTACACACGGGAAGCCGGGGTCCGCGGACTGGACCGTGCGTTGGCTAAAGTTGTCCGCAAGGTCACCCGGAAGATTGTTGAGGCGGAGGACAAGGGGACCGAACTGCCCCTGCCGGTGTCCGTCAGGGTGAAGGACCTTAAGGATTACCTGGGCTCGCCCAAGCTCTACGATTTGGCTGTGCCTACGTCGCCTGAGCGTGGCAACGTTGTCGGCCTGGCCTGGACGGAAGCCGGCGGGGATGTCCTGATGATTGAGGCTGTGACGATGAAGGGCAGAGGCGAGCTTATCCTGACCGGAAATCTGGGGGACGTGATGCAGGAGTCCGCCCGTGCTGCGGTCAGCTATCTTCGCTCGGAGGCCTCGGCCTTAAATCTGTCACGTTTTAACTGGAAGTCCATCGATATCCATATCCACGTCCCGGAGGGCGCCGTTCCCAAGGATGGCCCCTCTGCCGGGGTTACCATGGCAACAGCTATCCTCTCGGCGGTAAGCGGAAGACGCGTCCTGCCAGGCATCGCAATGACAGGTGAGATATCCCTCCGGGGCAAGGTTCTGCCCGTGGGGGGCATACGGGAGAAGATACTGGCAGCACGCCGTCACGGAATCAAACACATCTTCCTTCCCGCCCCCAACCGGGCGGATGTGGAAGAGGTTCCTCAGGAGTATATCGAGGGAATGTCCTTCGATTACGTTGAGGAGGCCATGTCGGTTTTTGAGAGGGCACTGGAGTCATGAAGCGCGTTACCGTGGAGGCAACGTGTTTCACGCCCGCTCAGTTCCCCACGGAAGAACTGCCTGAGATTGTCGTGGCAGGACGTTCCAATGTGGGAAAGTCAAGTTTAATCAACGTTCTTTTGGGTACAAAGCTGGCGCACGTGGGCGGCACGCCGGGGAAAACACGGAGCATTAATTTCTATCGTGTAGAGGACGGTGACGAACGTCCCGCCTTCCGACTCGTTGATTTGCCCGGCTATGGGTACGCCGCGCGGAGCAAGGCCGAGAAGAAGGACTGGCTCCGTCTCATCTCAGCCTACGTGGAGCAGCGGAAGGCCTTGCGTCTGGTCTGCCACCTAGTGGACTTCCGCCACGGTCTGCTGGCCAATGACCGCGAACTTCAGGAGTGGTTCGTCCAGCAGGGAAAGCAACTGCTCGTTGTCTTTACCAAGGCGGACAAACTCCCGAAAGGACAATGGCGCAGCAGGGTACAGCAATATGTTCGTGAGGGGCTCTACTCCGTTGATGTCCCCATCGTTACCTCTGCTGAGAAGCGGGCAGGGGTTGAAGAGCTTCAGAATTTTATTGTGAAATTTTTGACACCCTGAGGGGTGCAGTCGAAAGGAGTTGGTACTATGGATATTGCGCGCGCCAGCATCAAACGCCGGCTTGTTGTGTTATTCATCTGCGCGTTGATGGCTGTGGGCGGTATCGCGGCGTACTTCACCATCGGGAAGCTGGAGGACCCTGCCTTCACCATCAAGACGGCAGTCATCTCCATTGCCTACCCCGGCTCGACGACCTATGAAGTGGAACGTGAGGCCGCCAGCCGCATGGAGGACGCTGTGCAGGCGATGGGTGAGATCAAGCATATTCGCACCCGCTGTACACCAGGCGTAGCGGTACTGTACGTTGACATCAAGGATGAATACACGGCCGCGGACCTTCCCCAGATATGGAATGTCCTGCGCCAGAAGGTCTATGACGTGGAGGCCAGTCTGCCGTCCGGGTGCTCCGTGTTCATCAATAACGACTTTGGTGACGTGTTCGGCCAATACTACGCGCTGACAGGCGACGGCTTCACGATGAGGGAGCTTTGGGAGTATGCGGACCTCCTGAAAAAGGAATTGGTTCTGGTCCCCGGAGTGGCGAAAGTCAATATCCTGGGCGAGCAGTCCGAGGCCATTTACGTCGAGTTCTCCACATCCCGCCTGCGCTCCCTGGGACTCTCCCCCAGCGCTATCTTCTCCGTTCTGAATGAGCAGAACACCATTTCCTCCATGGGCAAGACATTTTACGGTAATCAGTATGTGACCATCAACCCAACGGGAAGCATTCTCAATCTGGAGGATATCGGAGATATCGTTGTCAGCGGTGGAAACGGCCGCTTCATTCGGCTGAAGGAAATTGCAGACATTCGCCGTGATTATGCCAATCCCCAGAGCATGATGATGTTCTTCAATGGGCGTCCCTCCCTGGGTATCGGCATTGCCACCATCACCGGCGGCAACGTTGTGAACATGGGACAGGCTGTGACAAAACGTCTTGAGGAACTGGAGGTCAACCGTCCTATCGGGATGGAACTGGACGAGATTTACATGCAGTCCAAAGGCGTCATCAACTCTGTGCATGATTTCATCGTTAATCTGCTGGAGTCTCTCGTAATCGTCGTTGGGGTCCTCCTCATCTTCATGGGACTGCGATCGGGGCTTTTGATTGGTGTCGTGCTGCTGCTGACCGTCGCGGGAACGCTCATGATTATGAATTATGCCGGCATATTCCTCCAGCAGGTTTCCCTTGCTGCTCTTATCATTGCCCTGGGCTCTCTGGTGGATAATGCCATCGTGGTAGCCGAGGGAATGCTGGTGGGTGTTCAGCGGGGGCAGTCCACGGAGGATGCGGCCTCAGAAACGGTAAGTGGCTCCGTCTGGGCCATGCTGGGAGGCACCTTTATTGCCGTTATGGCCTTCGCCCCCATCGGGCTGTCACCGGACAGCACAGGTGAATTCTGCCGCAGTCTGCTTCAGGTGGTGGGCATCTCCATGATGCTGAGCTGGCTTTTGGCCATCACAGCGACGCCAGCCCTTGGAACGCTCATGCTCAAACCTGCCCAAAACGAAGAAGGAGACCCCTACGATAAGTTCCTTTTCCGTGCCTATCGGTCCTTCCTGGAGGGATGCCTGCGTTTCCGGTTTGTGACGGTGGTCATAGTTTTGGGACTCTTTGCTTTCTCCATAATAGGCTTCAGTCTGTTGGATAAAACCTTCTTCCCGGACTCCACCGCCATGTATTTTGTCGCGGATCTTTGGAATCGGGAGGGCACATCCATCAATGCTCAGCTGGAAATGACGGAGGGGCTGGCACGGCGGTTACAGACATTACCGGATATTAAAAACATCACTGCCACAGTGGGAAGCGGCAACCTGCGTTTCATGCTGACCTACTCCCCCCCCGACGCCAACAGTTCTTTCTCAGAACTTTTAATTGAGGTAAAGGACGGCAGCGACCCTGTGGCTGTCCTGCGTGAGACGCAGCGGATTATCGATGAGGAGATACCGGGAGTCGAGGGCGTTTGCAAGCTCTTCGCCAAGGGGAGCAGCATGTCCGCATCTATTGCAGCCCGGTTCTATGGCAACGATCCACTGGTATTAAGGGATCTGGCCAGGAAAGCAAAGGCTATCATGGAGGACGACCCGATTCATAACTGTGTCCGGCTCGACTGGCGTGACCGTGTCCCTGTTTTCCGGCCCCAGATACGAAAGGACCGTATGCAGAACCTTGGGCTGACACGGCCAAAGATCAATAATGCCATTCTTTCGGCTACAACAGGTTATCCCTTCGGTGCGTTCCGGGACAGGGAAAGGACTCTGCCCATCCTTCTTGCTCTTGAGCCTGGTGAGCGCCACCAAATTGAACATTTGATGTCCTGCCCTATCTGGGCCCCGGCTTCCGGCACATCCGTTCCCCTGGGGACGGTTATCTCCGGAATGGAAATGGTCTTTGAGGATGATATCATCATGCGGCGGGACCGCCGGCGTATGATTACCGTGGAGAGCGACGTGAAGTCTGGTTCCACTGTATCGGCCATGCAGGATCGCATCCGGGCTGAAATTGAGGCTATCCCACTTCCTCCGGGCTATTCCTTCGAGTGGGGCGGCGAGGAGGAGAGCCAGCAGAATGCTATGGGCGGAATGTCAAAGCTCTTCATCCCCTGCCTGCTCCTGATATTCACTATCATGGTATTCCTGTTCAACGGGTTCCGTCAGCCCTTCATCATCTTCGGTTCCATTCCGCTGATTTTAATTGGAGTCGTTCTGGGCCTGACCCTGGCAAAAATGTCCCTCAGTTTCATGGCCATCATCGGCATTCTGAGTCTGGTGGGAATGCTGGCAAAGAACTCTATCGTCCTGCTGGATCAGGTTGCCAGTGACTTTGCATCAGGGAAAGACAGGTATCAGGCCATTGTGGATACGGGGGTTAGCCGTCTGCGGCCCGTGGCTATGTCCGCGGGAACCACGGTGCTCGGCATGATTCCGCTTATCTGGGACAGCATGTTCGGATCCATGGCGGTAACGATTATGGGCGGTCTGACCATAAGCACGGTCCTGACGATGGTGTTCATCCCCGTCATGACGGCCATTGCATACGGTGTGCCCAGCCCCGAAAAAAAATAAAAGATATCAGAGAGGCAGGATAGATTATGAAAAAATTACTGAATGTCATTGTTTTGGCGGCAAT
>JAIKZX010000197.1 GCA_024681935.1 Fretibacterium sp. | reverse complement strand
AGGTATTTGGCAGCTTTTTTCTGTCTTGTGGAGCTGAGGATGAACAGATGCCTTAACAGAGGGAGCCATCAACTTTTCAAGGACATTACCGATGTCCCTTAAGGTGCGGACGCTGCCGGCAGCATAAGAAGCGGCTTTGTCCCCACTGCAGTCAGCATGTGAAGGGAGCGGCCCCTTATTTGCATGGCCCCCCTGCGCTGCGGTAGGGGCAGTTTTCCCGGTTTGAGCAGAGGTCACAGCCCCGGGTGCGGCATTCCTCCTCATCCGTGACCCCGAGCAGGGCGGTGACGGATTTGACCGGAGTCATCATGCTTGAGCGTGTCATAGACAGGCCAATACGCCGCGTAGCGTTCAGAAGTGCGATGATATCCTCTGAGGCCCTGAGGGGCGCGTCGCCATAGCCAGGGCTGAAACGCATCGTCAGGTGTTCTCCCGGCCGAAGGTCTGCGGCAATCTCTGCCTCTGCCTGATCACAGAGCGCGTCGGCCCGCACGGAGGCACAGGCATCGAGCATAAGCCCCTCCATCATGCCGCGCTTTTGAGCCAGAAGAATCTGACGGTCCGCCTCCGGCCCCAGCGTGACGGCCATGAGATAACATTCCTTTGAACGGGCCATGAGCTTAGCCAGGTCCGCACTTCGAAATTCCGCCCCGGCAATATTAATCTCCTCCCCGGCGGAGGAAACAGGAAAGCGGCCCCACGTCCACCGGGGACGGATATGCCCCTCAAGTTTCTCAAACGCGGCCTCTACGGCGGCAGTCAGTTCCGGGGTCCGCCCCTCGGGGGGGACCCTCATGAAACGCAGCGCGTCGCCGGTCATCCGGGGGGATGGGGTCACACTCAGTCCCTCTTGACCCTCACGGAGTAAAGAATGGAACGAATGCCCTCGTCAATGCGGCGGACGACCTCAGCCTGGTTCATGGTATAAAGGTGGATGCCATCCACGCCACGAGCCAGGAGGTCGATGATCTGCTCTGTGGCGTAGGCGATGCCAGCCTCACGGACGGCACCGGAGTTGTGACGGTAAGCGTCCACAAAACGCTGTACTCTCACAGGCACCGAGGCCCCACAGAGGGTGACGATCTTGTCAATCTGGTTGGCGGACGTAAGAGGCATGATGCCCGCGATGATAGGCTGCCGGATACCTGCGGCGCGCGCCTGGTCCCGCCAGCGACAGAAGATATCATTATCGTAGAAAAGCTGGGAGATAAGGCCCTTAACCCCCAGGCCACATTTCTCCTTCAGGTGACGCAAATCCTCCTCCAGACTGGGGGCCTCCAGATGTTTCTCCGGATAGCAGGCAGCAAAGAGATCAAAAGCGTCCCCTTCCTCTTCTTTAATAAAGGAAATCAGCTCCGAGGCGTGACGGAAATCACCCAGGCTCGCTTCCCCTTCCGGCAGGTCGCCGCGCAGAGCCAGGATGTTGCGTACCCCGTTGGCCTTCAAATTTTGAAGGATAGCACGAATGTTTTCCCTCGTACTCCCTACGCAGGTCAGGTGGGCCACGCCGCAGATGCCGTACTTATTTTGAATGCCGGAGGCAATCTGTACGGTGTTGTCGCGGCTGCTGCCCCCCGCGCCGTAGGTGACGCTGATGAGGTCAGGGCTGAGGCTGGCCAGATTGTCGATGGTGGCGTAGGTCCCGTCCAGGCTCTTGGCCCCCTTGGGAGGGAATATCTCAAACGTATAGCTCGGTGTGGGGAGCTCAAAAAAATCCTTCATGGCGGTTCATACTCCTCTCGATTTTAATCGCTCACGGCGCGTGCCTGAGTCAAACGACAATTCAGTCAAACCTCAGCCCCAACGTGCCTATGCCGCAAGGGCCCGGTCCTTCGCCTGACGCTTCAGGGCGTCAGCCTCGAGGATCTTGGAACGGTTGGCGTTCTCGATAGCGACCCTCGCCATAAGCTCCGTCTGTTGTTCCCGGCGCTCCTTGTTCTGGCGCTCAATGGCCTCCTTGCGGTCGCGAATCTGGCGGAGTTTCTGGGACTTCTCCACCATGTCGGTGTGCTTGTCCCAGGTGCGCATCGTGGAGTTATAGGCATTCTCCTTCGCTTCCTCCACACGCTCCAGGCCCTCCTCGACCGTCGTAGGAACTTTTCCTAACGTGGTCTCAGTCCTGGCCGCTTCGCTGTTCTTGTGGGAACTCATCATGTCGAAGAGCGAACCGGCCCCGCCTTCGCTGCCAATCCTCATTACCCTCACCTCCTGCGCGCCGAACGCGTGAAATTTATACTTCCTTATTATACCTCTTTATGCTCCGTCCTCTCAGGGAATCGCACTTCGTCGGGGGCCTCACGCCAAATGCGCTGCATTTCCCACATAGTATCTTTGTCGACACTCTGGCCCCTGAAATAAACCCACCGGTCCTCTTCCGTGATCTCGCGGATAACCTTGCAGGGGTTTCCGGCGGCGACGGTCCAGGCGGGGATATCCCGGGTGACGACGCTGCCCGCCCCGATCACCGCGTTGTCGCCGATGCGCACTCCGGGGCAGATGACGGCGTTTCCGCCGATCCAGACGTTGTTGCCAATGACGACCTCCACGCCGTACTCGAACAGGGTGTTCCGGCTGGCGGGGTGGACCGGGTGGCCAGCAGTGTAGATCGCCACGTTTGGGGCCAGCTGGCAGTTGTCACCGATGATGACCTTCCCCACGTCGAGGATAGTGCAGTTGTAGTTCGCGAAGAAGTTTTTGCCCACCTCAATGTGCTTTCCGTAGTCGCAGTAGAACGGTGGGTTGATGACCGCCCCGTCCGACCTGCCCAGCAGCTCCCTGACGACCGCCTTCAGCCCCTCGAAGTCCGCCCTGTCCATCGTGTTGAGCTTCTGTGTCAGCCGCCGTGCCACGGCCTGCTCCTGCATCACGGCCTCGTCGGTGATGTAGAGCAGCCCTTTGTCCCGTCTCTCGCTGTTTGTCATGACGTTCGCCCCCAGCTTGTTATTTCATTTAAGGTACATTAAACTCTATTCGCATGTCAACAGGCAAAGGTGACATTAAAGGCCATTATTCAGAGGGGCGTAGAGGAAAGATGCCTGAAGCAAAAGACAAAACGATGCCGCTGTTCGGTCAGGGAGAACAGCCCGAAACCACAAGCCAGCAGTTGTTCTCTCATCTCTTTGAGGCTTGCAATATCCTTCGTGGCCCCATCAATCAGGATGAGTACAAAAGTTATGTGACTCCGATCCTGTTCTTCAAGCGTGTGTCAGATGTTTACGACGAGGAGACCGCGCTTGCCTTTCAGGAATACGGACAGGATGCCTCTGAGTATGACGAGTTGGAAATACATACTTTTGCTATCCCAGAGGGTTGCCATTGGAACGACGTGAGGGAGCAAAGCATCAACGTCGGGAAAGCCATCGTGGACGCCATGATGGGGATCGAAAGGGCCAACCCCGATACCCTGAGCGGCGTTTTCAGCAGCTTCGACGACGCCAACTGGACGGACAAGTCCAAGCTGACCGATGAGCGGCTTAAAAACCTGATTGAGCATATGTCGAAGCTCAAAGTCGGCAACAAAGACTATCCCGCTGATGTCATGGGCGACAGCTACGAGTTCCTCATCAAGAAGTTCGCGGACCTCTCCAAACGAAACGCCGGGGAGTTCTACACCCCGCGCTCCATCGTGAAGCTGCTGATCATGCTCCTCGCACCCAAGGCCGGAGAGAGCGTCTATGACCCCGCCTGTGGAACGAGCGGGATGCTCATCGAGGCCATTCGCTACATCAACAACGAGAAGTCAACCTACGGCAAGATGTACGGACAGGAGAACAACCTTGCGACCTCGGCCATTGCAAGGATGAACCTGTTTCTGCACGGGGCAAGGGATTTCCACATCACGCAGGGAGATACCCTGCGTTCCCCCAATTACCTTGAACGGGGCTCCTTAAAGACCTTTGACTGCGTTGTGGCCAATCCGCCGTTCTCGTTGAAGAACTGGGGCGCGGAACAGTTCAGCAGCGATATTTACGGGCGTAACCTCTGGGGATGTCCTACAGACTCCAACGGTGATTTCGCATGGCTCCAGCACATGGTCAAGTCCATGAATCCCAAGACGGGCCGCTGCGCCGTCGTATTGCCACAGGGCGTTCTATTCCGCGGCGGCAAGGAGGGCGAGATGCGCCGCCAGCTTGTGGAGTCGGATAAACTGGAGTGCGTCATCACGCTGGTGGGCGGCGTGTTCTACTCCACGGGGGTCTCCGCCTGCATTCTGTTCCTGAACAACGCTAAGGAGGAGGCGCACAGGGGCCGCGTCTGCCTCATCGACGCCTCCGGCATCTACACGCCCCAGCGGGCGCAGAACATCATGACCGAGGAGGACATCGGGAAGGTCTATGCCCTCTACACGGGCTATCAGGATGTGGTGGAACGGTGCCGGGTCGTTTCGCTCCAGAACATTCGCGACAAGAGTTATACCCTCGCCGTCAACAACTACATCGAGAAGAAGGAGCAGGAGACCGTTCTCCCTGCCGAGGTGCGCCGCCGGTATTTCGAGGCGTACAACGCCGTGCTTGCCGCGGAGGACGCCATGAAGAAGCTGCTTTTGGAGGGAGGCTACGTCCATGAGTAACCGCATTACCATTGAGGAACTGCAGTCCTACCTTTGGGACTCCGCCGTCCTGCTCCGCACCCATATCGACGCGGGGGCCTACAAGCAGTATATCTTCCCGCTCCTGTTCTTCAAGCGTATCTGCGACGTTTACGACGAGGAGACCGCGCTGGCCGTTCAGGAGTTCGGTCAGGACGCCGCGGAATTTGACGAGCGCGAGATTCACACATTCGTTGTGCCGAAGGGCTATCACTGGAACGATGTCCGCGCCGTTTCGGAGAACGTCGGCGTGGCTATTGTCGGCGCTTTTCGGGAGATTGAGAAGGCCAATTCGGAGAAGCTGACCGGCATCTTCGGCGACGGAGCCTGGACGAACAAAAAGCGCCTCTCCGACAGGCTGCTCAAAGACCTCCTGGAGCACTTCAGCACCAAGACGCTCTCCATCGCCAACTGTCCGGAGGACGAGCTGGGGCAGGGCTATGAATACCTTATCAAGAAATTCGCGGACGACAGCGGACACACGGCGCAGGAGTTCTACACCAACCGCACCGTCGTCCACCTGATGACGGAGATGCTGAAGCCGGAGCCGAAGGAGTCCATCTATGACCCCACCTGCGGCAGCGCGGGGATGTTGATTTCCGCCATAGCCTATCTGAAGGAGCATAACCGGGAGTGGCGCAACGTGGCGGTTTACGGGCAGGAGATCAACGCGCTCACGGCGGCCATTGGGCGAATGAACCTGTTTCTTCACGGCATCGGGGAGTTCTCCATCGTGAACGACGACACCCTCGCGGCCCCGGCCTTTATCGAAAACGGGCGCTTGCGGCAGTTCGACCTCGTTCTCGCCAATCCGCCATACTCCATCAGCCAGTGGGACCGCGCCGCCTTTGAGAGCGACAAGTATGGCCGCAACTTTCTTGGCGTTCCGCCGCAGGGCCGCGCCGACTACGCCTTTATCCAGCACATTTTAGCCAGCCTCAAACCCAACACGGGCCGCTGCGCGATTCTGCTGCCTCATGGGGTGTTGTTCCGCAACGAGGAGAGCGGCATGAGGGAGAAACTTGTCCGCAGCGATCTATTGGAGTGCGTTATTGGCCTTGCCGCGAACCTGTTTTACAACTCGCCGATGGAGGCTTGCATCCTGATTTGCCGGACGAACAAGGCCCCGGACCGGCGCGGGCGCATCCTGTTCATCAACGCTGTGAACGAAGTGGAGCGCCGAAACGCTCAAAGCTGGCTGGAGGAGCGGCACATTCAGAAAATCGCCGCGGCCTATCAGGATTATGAGACGGTAGAGGGCTTTTCCAAGGCCGCGACGATTCAGGAGATAGAGGGCAACAACTTCTCACTGAGCATTCCGTTATACGTCAGGACCGCGGCAAAAGAGGCAAGCGGCGACGCGCGTTCCGTTCAGGAGCATTACGACGGCTGGCTGGCCGCCTCCGAGGGCATGAGGGCGGAATACGTGAAGCTGAACGTCTTATTGGAAAAAGAAACGGACAGGTGAGAACTATGGCAAAGTACCGTTTTGATGAGATTGCTATAAACAGTGTTGAAAAGAAAAAGCCTGTTGAGGAGGACCGCTTTACCTATATCGGCCTTGAACATCTGGACTCTGGCAGCTTGAAAGTTACGCGCTACGGGGCTGATGTTGCCCCGGTTGGTGAAAAACTAATTATGAGGGCCGGTGATGTTCTCTTTGGGAAACGCCGAGCGTATCAGAAGAAGGTGGCCATTGCCCCATTTGACGGTATCTTTTCGGCACATGGTATGGTATTGAGGCCAAGAGAAAACGTCATTGATAGAGATTTCTTTCCGCTGTTCATTAGCTCGGATTACTTTCTGGACGCGGCTATAAAAATTTCGGTAGGCTCTCTTTCCCCGACAATCAACTGGCGTGATTTGCGAGAACTCGAATTTAACCTTCCTCCGATGGACGAACAGCGGAAATTAGCGCGTGTCCTCTGGGCTGTTAATGACACGATAGAAGCCTATAAAAAGCTGATTGCCGCGACGGACGAACTGGTGAAAGCGCAGTTTGTAGAGATGTTTGGGGACCCAATAACTAATCCTATGGGCTGGGAAACGGCTACGCTTTCCTCTCTTGGTGAGCTTGCAAGAGGAGTTTCAAAAGCAAGACCCAGGAACTTACCTGAGTTACTCGGCGGTAAATACCCTCTTGTACAAACAGGCGAGGTTACTAATTCAGGAACGTATATTGAACATTATGAGAGTACCTATTCTGAGTTAGGCCTAGCACAAAGTAAGATGTGGCCAAAGGGTACGTTATGTATTACGATAGCAGCTAACATAGCGCAAACTGGAATACTGACTTTTGACGCCTGTTTCCCAGATAGCACAACTATCAGGTGGTTTAGGTAGATACCGTTTTATCCAGCAGGTACTTAGGAATATCAAAACCAACCTTTGCAGCTACATCGCGGACGCTTTTGATTTTATTTTCCACCACCCATTTG
>JAIKZX010000179.1 GCA_024681935.1 Fretibacterium sp. | reverse complement strand
CGGCCGTCACAGTGATAGTTTCGCGCATTTCAAATATATCGCTGCTGATGGTTTTGCCGGACGGACGATAGCCTTCGTCATTTACAAGCAGAACCGCCGGCCTGTAATCTCCGGGCTTTGAGTAAAAATAGACAGGCACGTCCTTATGTTCCGAACTGGGGCTGTCGTACATCATGCGCCTTGTCGCAGTGATCTCGACAGATGGGCCGTCCCTGCCCTCAGGATAGAGGATGGCGCGGTTGGGCGCGTAACCGTCCGCGCGAACGTAAAAGCGGTAGCCGGTGCGTCCGTCCTCGGCGGTAAACGGCCGGGCGTAGAAATCCCTGACAATCAGCTCCTCAGGATGGTCGGGGAACGCCGTGCCCCAGGTGTAAATTGCAGAAGGTTTCGCTAAATCTTCCCGATAGTCCAAATCATCAGACAGCAGGGAATTGATGACCGTGCCAAACGATTTTCCGTTAGAGTGAACATATTTCCCGTCCCCAAGATAGAACGCGACATGCCCGCTCCAATAGACCAAATCTCCCGGTTTGACCGATGCGAGCGTCGCGCGCGTATGAATATCCCCTTCCGCGCCTTTAACGTATTTTAACGCGATGGGGAAGCCGTCCTTCGGTCTGGAGTTGCGGTAAATCTCAAGGCCGTTCAGGCCGTAAATCATATGCGTAAGGCCGGAGCAATCGACGCCGGTCATAGTCTTTCCCCCCCAGCGGTAGCTGGTTCCAAGATAGCTCAGAGCATCAGCGACAAGGTTTTTGCGGGTTTCCTCCTCGCCGTTCTCGTTCCACTTGCGGATTTCGCGCGTCAGCTCACGGCGCACCCATCCCTTTTTGCCGCCAAAAAGTTCCACGCGAGCCCAACGCTCATCCTCCGGGTTGGGTTCGCCCACAATTATATACGCACCGCGGGGCAGTGTGATCAGCGGGGGATAAGATTCCGTCAGAGCCTCGGGGAGGATATCGGCAAAAGGAGCTATAATCCGATGCGTCACGGACGAACGCCAGCGTTCAGCCTCATCTTTTGACACGACCTCAAAATTCTTGCTCTCCACCCACGTATAGCCGTAGGACATCTTCAGCTCGCGAAGCTCAGTTCCATCCTGTTCCGGCTTGACCTCCGCCGTCATGCCATACAAAACCTCGTCGTCCCGTGTCCCGTCGTCAACGAGAGTTGAGGCAAAGGGAACGGTTATAACGGCTACGCCCGCTTCCCTGGGCTCACCGGCAAGCGCCGGCCCCAAAATCGAGACGCACAGAGAACAACATAACACAACCTTACAGAAACTATACAATGCAATCACTCCTATCACTATACTCGAGACCTCCGAAGCATCAGAGCCAGCACCGCCAGGCCCGACGCCGTCCCCTCCCTGCCCTCGTTCGACCTCACAAACTCATAGAGAGAATGCGCCAGGTAGCTGTTCACCTCGGCAATCTTTCTGTGATGAAGCTGCAGCTCCGCAATCACGCCGTTGGAGAGGGCAATTTTGAACTGAAAATCCCGATATCCGCTGCCTTTGATGACTGTCCAGCGGTCAGTGAACTGGACGATGTATTTTCTGGACTTCAGCGCTTCGGCAGCGGCCAGAATCTTTTCCTCTGTGTCGAACACCAACGTGGCCGCCAGGATGTCCGTCACGCGGCTGTAATCGCCGTCGTAATTCTTCTCAACCTTCTCGCGAACCCGCTTCTCGCTCTTGGGCTGCTTACGTTCCAGAAGCTCCGCCCCGAACTCGTCGCTCAGTGAGGTCATGAGCGCGTGGAACTCCGCCTCAGCCTCCTTGTTTTTCGCGTAAAGCTCCTCAATCGTCGTGACGTCCTTCTGCCGCAGCTCTGCGTTATCCTTCATATCTGCGCCACAGGCACAGACACAGGCCAGCGCAAGCGCGGCGATCAGCAGCGCGATGATCGACTTCTTTCGGAAAATCCGCATAAAAAACGCCTCCTAGTCCTCCAGCCCAACAAACGGGTATTTGTCATCGGGCATGGACACGAAGCTAATATTGAGATAGACCTCAAGCCTTCTCGAAGCTGCGCCCTTGTAACACCAATGATACGACTTCTTCCCAATCGTCGTCCCCTGGACGTCCCAGCCCTTGCTGTAGTTCGTTTTTATGCAGCCGGTTTCAAACCAATACACGCGTTTGTTCGTAAAGGAATTACTGAAATCCGCCCCCCTGGGACCACTGTTCCAGGGTTCTTTGTGCGTGTGGTAATCTCCGCCCCCTGCGCGCATGTCGTCACGAACAACCCCGCTCCGAGTGTACTCGTAGGCGAAAAAACCCGCCTGCCCGCACTCATCTTTCTTTTCATCGCTTGTTTCCCAGCCCGGAGCGGTTCCCCGCTTTACCTGGTGCTGCCGGAGATAGCAGTAGAAGTTGTACCGCTCGGCCAGGGCTTTGTATTTCTTGTAGAGCGCGTCGAATTTGTCAAAATACTCCTGCACCCGTGCTTTGTCGGCGCAGATGTAATTCAGCCCCTTGTCCACCTTGTTCACGAGCTGCACCTCAAATTCCTGTTCCCAGCCATCCTGAAGCCCCTTGCCGCCCCTAAGCTGGCCCACGGGAAGGACCATCAGGGCGTTGTAGTAGCACCTGGTTCGGAATATCTTCTCGGTCAGGCTTCGGATAGCTGTATAGAGGTCTGCCCCGACGGTCAGAGCTTCGGGAATGTACGGCCTTGCCTCCTCGATCTCCCGGAGACGCCTGAGGGTGACGTATAACTTCTGGTATTTGGCTTTATCGACGCTCTTGGCAGACTTGATGAAAGCGCCAAGGCTGCTGGCGAACTCCTGCAGCGTGAAGGACGCCTCACCGCCTGTCCCCGTGCGCGTGACATGGGAGACGCTGATGGAGAGATCGTGAAATTCCTCTTTAAAGGACTTTATCACCTTGTCCATCTCGTCCAGGGCGGTCTTCGAGGATGTGCCCGTATCCCGCTCCGAAATGGCGTTGATCTTAGCGTTTTCCAGGTAGGTTTTCACCCGATCAGACGCCATTAGGCATACCCCCGCCGGGTCGTCTGTCAAACCTCCGTTGACGCCTCCGCTCTTGAAACGGTGATACGTTTTCCCCGGCACGGCTGTGATCTCCACCGTCGCGTCATAACGCAGCCCCCACGTGTAGCCCGCGACAAAATAATCCCCGTAGTTCTTCAGGAAAGACTCGGCGCCCCTCTTCTTCAGCGCGTCCAACGCCCCATCCACAAGTTTGAACTCCCTGGGATCAGGCATTCTCGGCGCTTCCTCGGCCAACTCATAGCGCACGGAAATGATCCTCGTGTGGTCGCTTCCGAGCCTTGCGTAATCCTTTCTGGGCGAGCGGCCAAAAGCGTCTCTGAGCAGGACAAAACTCGACATGCCTTCAAGCTGCGCGGACCGGTCGTGCTCCTTCTCCGTCGCGATGACGTCAATGTTAAGCTTCTCCTTCAGTCCCGCCGCGCCGCCCGTCCCGGGCTTCGGCATGTTAAACTTACCGACGGCGTTTTTGCTGAACGCCTCGTCGTCAACCACATCAGTCACCGCGCGAAGCCCCGAATGGGCGTAAAATCCAGCGCCCTCATCAAACAGGTCGTCATAGGGAACGTTGTTGATAACCGCCGGGGGGATAACTTTGTTGCCTGTGATGGAGTAGGGCGTTTTGAGTTTTTCCTGGATCTTTTTAGCCGGCGGTGTCTCATTCATGGGGAGGACCAAAAAGGCAAGCCGAACCGAGTTTTCCGCCGTGCCCTCATCATTATCGATAGTGTCAACGTCCTCGAAATCCTCGGTGAGGTCAAAATCCACCGGCAGGCCGTTCTCGTTAAATTCCGTCGCGGAGGCCAACAGGATTCTCTGAATGTCGAGAATATCCGTTCGTGAAAGCTCAATTTCCTCTCCGTCAAGGACGGAGTGCGCCGCGTCGAGGCTGTAAAGCCGGAACTCAAACGGCACGTCAAAGGACGACTTCCTGACGATTTCGCCCCCCTCGCTCAGGGTCAGCTCGCTGACGGCAAATTCATAATCCCCCGTCTGCGGGGCCGTGAAGCGGTACAGAATGATGCAGGGATTCTCCTCCGCGATGACTTCAAGGCTCGTATCGACATAGAGAGGGCTGGCTGTTTCCTCCTCTTCTGCCTCCGCGTCCAGCGCGATTTCCCTTTCCTTCTCTTCTTTGGTCAATGTTGACGTGTCCTTGTCCACGTAGGTAATGACATCCTCTGAAACTTTCGGCGCTCCCAGGGACAGGAAATCAAGGATCATTTCCTGTCTGTTAGGCATGGCGATTCGGAGCCCTAGCGTCGAGTCGACTAACGTTCTTCCGCCGTGGGAATACTTGATGATGTACTCGCTGCCCTTGTTCAAATGCAGGGTCGTTACAAATTCTTTGTCGGAATTCAAATCCTTTGCTGAAATATATTTCACAAAATGCACATTCTGCGAGTCGGCCACAGCGATCGCATCGTGAGACTCCGGCCTCGGGGCATAATCAAAGACCGCGGGCGAACCGTCGGGGCCGGGATCGAGAATTTTCGCCAGGACCCTCAAAACGGCTTCGTCTGCCTCTTCCTGTCCGCTGCTGCCTCCGCCGCCTCCGCAGCCCATGCTTCCGATGAAAAGGGCTCCAAGTAAAACCAGCAGCATGAGTTTTGCGTTTTTCATGACCTATGACCCCTTCCTGTTATTCCATCACTTTACAAAATTAAAGCTCAGGGGGGAGAAGCTCCCCCCTGAGACCAGGCCGGACGAAGAAAGAGGAATACGCCCGGCTTAACGCTTAGTTAAGCCCCTTAAACGGATAATCTGTGGGCCTCATCCGCATGGCCTTTCCGTAAATGTTCCAGTCCACATGGTCCCCGCGTCCGCTCTGAAAATTGAAGCCGACAATGCTCGTGCCCACGGCGGGCGATCCATGGGTCAGTTCGCGCAAATTATCCGTCTCACTGTTCCTGCTGAGGGATGCGACCCGGACCTTGCAGAATACCGCCTTGGAGCCGTCTTTAGCGGTGGCGGTGAGGACCGCGGGCCCCGCGGACGACAGATACTCGTCGTCGCCCTCCTTCTGGGTCTCGTACCAGAAGCGGCGGAAAAAGTTTTTGTTATTCTCCTTATAGTACTGTTTATGCTGCTCATCGCCGCCCGCGTCAATGTCCTCGGTGACGTAGGTGCTGTACGGGAAGGAATCGAACCCACTCGATCCGCCGCCGCTGACACCGAAGGGCATCTGGCGAACAAACTTCCGGGACTGCTCACTGCCCGTATCACTCGCTTTAGCGCCCGCTAACAGCTTGTCGTAGGTCTTTTTCTCCGCCGCCTGTGCACGCACCAGCTTTGTGTAGAAAGCATATCGGTCCGCCAGGGCCTTGTATTTCGGGGTGATGGCGTCGATCCGCTTCTGGTATCTTTCCACATCCTCTTTGCTGGCGTAAAACCTCTCTCCGCCCGCTTTGACGGCCGCTACAATAGTATTGTATTCCGTCTCTATATCCGCCGTCGCCGCAGAGGGAACATCGGGATTATCGCCGACGACGTTTTTATAGCCCGTCAGATTCTTCAGCCGGGTGTTGAAACCCGCGATGCGCGCCATCTGTCCGACAGTGACGGGGATCAGCCCGTCCTCGTCGCCCGCGGCCATCATAGTCTCGGCCATGGTAAAATTCTGACGCCATCTCGTCAGCTTGACCCGGATAGGAGAGTATTTGCTGCGATCCTGGCCGTTATTGCGGAGATCGGTGAGGAATTTTGCGAGAGAATTTCCTACCTTATCCATCTTTCCTGCTATGTCCTTGCTGTCTATATCGTCCGTTGGGATCTCTACAGGCTTTGCCTCGCCCAATCCGTTTGTGACGATCTTGACATCGACCGTTGCCTCGAATTCTTTCAGGGTATCCGTGAGCTTGCTGCCAATGTCGGCGCTGACGTTTAACTGGTCGTCGCCCTCCCCAAGGTTTAAAGCGGCGGACAGTTTCTTCTCCAACTCCCTGGTCTGTTCGGAGGTCTCCGTCCGGATGGAGATATAGGCGTCGTAGCAGGCTCCATACTGATACCCCGAGACATAATAATCGCCCAGATTGTTCCTGAACACCTCCTTGAATTTGTCTTTCCCGTATTTCTTCCCTAACCTTTCGACAAAGTCAAAAAGATCGTTGTCATCGCCTGCATTTTGCCAGGCTTTTGCGATCTTTTTGGCGGAGATCATCCGGTAGCCGTCCTCCACTTCCTCATAATGGATGACGAGGTTCGTCGAGGTCAGCCCAAATTTGAGGTTGTTTGTCGTGCCCGACCCCATGGACGCGCCCACCGCCGCCGTTGACATGCCCACAGTGGCCGTGCTTTTGAGAAGCGATTCAGCCTGCGTGCTTGTGCTGACAAACTTCGCGTAGCTCTCCGTCTGGAGAGGAAGGTAATCCTCTTTATCCTTGAGGTACGCCTGATTTGCTTTTTTCCACGTCCCGGTAATATCAACTTCTATTCCGCCCTGGGGCCTTATATAACCGAAGTTTGAAGTGGCCATGAATCCCTGTCCGATTGCATATTCGGGTTCATACGGGAGGCCGGTGACATGCGTGGGAATCTGGGAGTACGCATCCTCAATGGCGCTGACGGACACCTTGCCGGCGGCATGGCCCACGATGACAACCTTTTTCCCCTCGTATGAGGGATCCCCTCCGATCGGCTCAAGCTCGTAGTCGGAATCTTCCGAGTCATCCTCTGGTTTCTCTTCGTCGATGACCTGAAAACCAAGCAAAGCCTGCAGCTGGTACATAGCTCTGGCATAGTCGACGTCGTAATCCTGGATATCGAAAGCGCCGCCCATTCCGGAGGGATCGTCCAGCAATTTTTGACCATAAACTTCCTCAAAATATTTCGGATAGGCTTCAAGGATGAGCTGCCTCAAATAAATGAGGTCGCTGGCGCTGAGGCTTTCCGTCATGTTCCCGTTCTCATCCCTGAAGTTGAACCTTGTGTAATACCCCGTCTCGCCCTGCTCATTGCGTCTTTCCTTGTAGATGAAAAGCACGGAATCCGTTTCCATCTTGCCGGCGTCTTCGTTTGTGGACGGTTCCCCGTTGGAGACTCTGACAAGATAAGTTCCGGACACCGTGGGCTTGACGGTGTAGCACAGGATGGAAGGATGCTCCGGAGGATAAGCGGCGATCTCACAACCCATGGCTTCAGCCTGTGCCTCGGACTTCTGGGCGTTCGCCGGATCATAGATCTTGATGCTGGGAAGAACACCGCCCAGACTCTCAGTCAGGTTTTTGGAGAACTCGAGGGTGTACTCCTGTCCCGCTTCGAGGTTCACCGAAAAGACATTGGCGCCTTCGGTCTCTAAGCGAAGCTGGCTCAGCCAGATCATCGTGGGGACCATAACCGTCTTTTCCGCGGCCGCCAGGAGGGTCGGGGCCCCGGAAAGCCTGACGGAAGAAGCGGAAGCAGAATTATCGACATGAACCTGAGCAACGCCGTAAAAGTCCAGGAAGTCCGGCATCCCATTGCCGTCGATATCCATTGTCAGGAGGGAGCTGAGGTCGCTGAGGTTAAAAGTCGTTTCATGACTTGTCGCAGCTCTTCTGCTGCTGCCACCTGAAGAGCTGCTGCCTCCGCAGCCGCCCGCGATGACGCCAAGCAACGCGACAGCCGCTAACAGAGCCGCCACGTTAAGAGAAAAAATACGTTTCTTCAACTTGAAAACCGCCTTTCTTTAATATTAGTTTTAACGCAGCGACAGTGACTTCGACTGCGTGTAAACTCACGCGATCCACATAGTTCCCCTGACTATATTATCTTATTGTCAAATCATTTGATGCTTCCGTCAATGGGTGTTCCAAACTGTCAAATCGTATCTAACTCGCCGCTGTTCGGGATCGTCACCGTCACCACTAATAAGATCCCCCCGGCTGTAACGCCGGGGGGATCTGGCTCACGCCGTTAAGCGCTGGAGACTTCCTGCCAACTATCTCATTTTGCGGATGAACGCCAAAAACGCCAATGCTGCCAGCCCAATCCCCGCGTTACAGCCGCTACTTGAGCCTCTATCACTTTTGATGCCGCCGTCTTCAATATCTCTTGTCGTGTCCTCTTCTGGCGCCGCTTCTGAAGGCTTTACTATGACATCTGCGGCCACCGTTTGCCCGTAAGCTTTCGCCTCAAGTTTTACTGTGCCTTCCTTGAGGAATTTAATGTTTCCTGAGCCTGTGACTTCAGCAATATCGCTGGCTGAAGTTACAGCGAGGCCGGACGCGGAAGCTGATGATAAATCATAACTTGCCAGGTCGAAATCGGGTGCAGAAATGTCATAATCCCCGTCCTCCGTGTGTACAATGAGCCCTATGTGGATTTCATCGCCAGCATTGCCGTACAGCCGGCCTCCGTTTGAGAATGAGATCCCCGTTACAGAGTTTTCGTCAATCATCGGAGGGAAAACGACCTTTACAGGCTCGGTCATCTTCACTTCGCCCTCCTGCACGACCATGACACGAACGTCAAAAATCCCTTTGTTATCCTTGTCATCCTTGTCAGACCATAATTCTAAATCAAACGCACCATCATCTTCATCATCATTGAGACTGAAAAATTTTGACGCGCCCGACATAGTCTCTACAACAAGGAAAAGATCGCCGTATTCACCGCTTTCATCGTTGTCTCCTTCCAGATCGCCCGAAATTATTACACTCTGTGAGGAGCCGTCTTCTTTCAACTCAGAGGTCTGGATTTTCAGCGAACCGTCAACATATTTGCTCATATCTTCATTGCTTGCCCTGAGATATTCACCATATGATTTTGCCGCAATGTTGAAGGCCGCATCATATGCCGACGTTGAAGCCGTGTTGATCATGAAGTTACCCGCATCGCCTTTGAGGAGCGCGGCTACTCTGTCACCTGTGTCGTCCTGACGCGCGATCATGATGTGATTGTGGGTTCCGAGTCCCGTGAATGACGTTACGGCGTTTGACGGGAAAATATCCTTCGCGCTGGGCTCCGACACCACCAAATCATGGTCATCATCACCGAAAAGCGCGCCGAATAACTCTTTGAATTTCATAGTATCGGAGCCTGCTTTAAGAACAGTGCTTATCAGCCTGAGTTTTTCTGAAGTCAGCATGTCAACGGTCTGCTGGGGAAGCCAGTCGATTTTTTTGAGCTCAACTTTGTTTTCACTCACAACGTCATCGAACAGCTTGTTGATTTTGTCGTTGTCCGATTTTACCTTGCCGTAAATCGAATGGAACGGCACGCCGGGATACCCCAGCCCCACGAATGAGCTGTCCAACGCTAAATCAGCCAGCATGCCCTCAACATCGTAGTCACGAAGAGCAAGCATCTTGATGAGAAGATATCCTGACTCCTCCCACCATGATTTTGCTTCCCAGGTCTGCCACGATGAGGGCATTGTGTCGAATTTCCCAGAAAGGTATGAAGCTAAAGGGGTTCCGCGATGGGGAGCGGCTATCGTTACGACCCGGCGCACAGTTCCCAGGCCATAAGAGTTCGGGGTCCTGTTCCCTGTGTCGATGTCGTTACGGAGATACTGACGCGCCATGAGCCCGCCCATGCTGTGGGTAACAAGGTCCGCGCGCGTTGCCGCTATGCCCTTCTCATT
Organism: Fretibacterium sp.; assembly: GCA_024681935.1. Lineage (GTDB taxonomy): Bacteria > Synergistota > Synergistia > Synergistales > Aminobacteriaceae > JAFUYV01. The sequence continues at coordinate 2,993 of JAIKZX010000179.1, read as the reverse complement.
GAGGGAGTCCAGAACGCCAGCGATAGTTTTTGCGAGGCCGTTGCTGTTGTTGGCGATGAGCTCCGTCGGGCCTTTCTTGTTATCGTAGTTCCAGCCTGTTACGGTGAGCCCGGCGGCTTCGAGCTTGTGCCAGACTCCTGATTTTGTGCCGTTGCCGTAACCGAATGTGTCCTCATTGTTACTGAATTCGCCATGGATCAAAACCACAGGAGGCGCCTGAAGAGTCAGAGTGAGGGATTCTGTTGTCGGAGCTCCTCCATTCGACGGCGTAAACTCGGCTGTTACGGTGAAATTCCCTTTAGGATACTCGATGCTTGCCGGCCATGTTTCAGGAGCGATGAACACCGCCGAAACCTGATAGCCCTCGTTAGTCTTTACGGCGCTGACTGGCGCTGAGATTTCCTGCCTGTCGGCGAAAAGTTCGAGCCGTGAGCCTGAAATATCGGGTGATACGTTGAATTCCACACTGCCGGGCTGTGATGACTTGTAACGCAGAATGAGCCGCGTGTTTCCATCGGCAACCAGCCCCGTCTTCGTGTAATCCGGCGAGGTAAGATTTGCGATTGCCGCTTCGGTGAGAGCTTCTCCGCTCTTTGTGAGATAAGAGTTCTCAGAGACCGAATAAATTATCCTTCCCGAAGTTAAACCGCGTTCAAGCGCGGTGAAATCCGCTTTTGCGGGGACAGCCAGCAACAACATAAGCAACGATGTCAAAAAAATATTACGTTTCACGCGTTATCTCCCCTTATGAAGAAAGTCTATTATAATATTGTCCCTTTTTTCCTTTAGCGTCAATAAGGTGTTCCAGACCGTCAAACCTTATCTAATTCGCCGCTGTCCGGGATCGTCACCGTCACCACGGTTCCGGCAGGCAAGGAGGCCTTAGTGTCGCAAGCAGCGCAGGATGCGTCCGCGCGCGCGCGACCGCCGCCGTCATGGTCAAAGTCTCCCGGCGACACCTGGGACGTGACCGTCAGGCGCCCGCCACACATGATCTCAAGCCTTTCCTGAATGTTTTTAAGAGCAATATGCGACTCGCCGTCATCGGCGGGGACAAAACCGCGGCCGTTGTCCGCAACGACGATCTCACTGCCAGGATCCGTTTTTCGTGTCCGGATGGAGACATGAAGCGTGCCGGCATACGGATCTCTTCCGTGCTTGACGGCATTCTCCACGATGGGCTGCAGGGTCAGCGGAGGCAAGCGAAAACAGGTATGCCGTATGTCGTAATCGACAGACAGGCTGTCCTGATATTGAGCCTGCTCCACGGCAAGGTAGGCGCGCGTGTGCTCCAATTCCGAGGAAAAAGGGATCGGCGTGGAGCTCGCGATGGCGGTGAAGTTTTTGCGCAGGTAGGTGGTGAAATCCAGGATGACCTGCCGGGCCAATGTGGGATCCTGATTGCAGAGGCAATAGATACTCGTCATGGTGTTGTAGATGAAGTGTGGCCTCATTTGCATCACCATGATGCTGGCGCGCTGATTGGCGATTTCCCTCTGATGGCACAACTCCAGCTCGATTTGATCGGACAGGATGTGGCCGTACATGGACAGGACGGAGAGGACTAAGCTGATGTCAATGAGCGGGAAGACATCGACAAACATCTGTACGAGCAGCACGGCCGTTATCGGCAGTATGGCAATGAGGAATCTGATGAAGCCCTTATGGGAAAGCTGCTTTCGGCGCTGAATCGTGCCCGTGAGATTGAGCAGCATGATCGCGGCTATTGGCAGCAGCAGAAGGGGATACAAGGGACCGCGGCACCACTGCTTGTCCGGCGTGACACAGGAGAAACCGTCGGTGAACGGGGCGATTGCAAGCACGACTAAATAGACAGCCCACAGGCAAAGCACGGCGCGAAGGAGCCTGCTTGAGCGCATGTTTTCTCCGCAGCAGTGCAGCAGATAAACCGTCAGCATGGGCAGCGGCAGCGGAAGTAACAGGGACTCCAGCCAAATAAAGAAATATACTATCGGGTTCGGGACTGGAAAATAGCAGAGGACTATCTCGATGAAGCTGAAAAGGCAGCTCATCATAAGAAAGATAAAATAGACCCGGAAGAAGCGCTTGTTCCAGCGGTCGATGCCGGGCATGATGGTGGTGACCCACAGTCCCAGCACGCTTAACAGCAGCGCCACGCCGCCTATGAAGAAGTAGAAGAGATCGGTCAGGTTGCTCACTCGTCCGCGCCTCCCGTCGAAAACGGATAACGCAGTTTTTTTAGCTGCTCCTTAACACCCTCCGGGGTCAAAGGTTTGAGAATAAAACCGATGGCATTGGTTTTCCACGCGTCAAGAGAGTAGTCGGCATAGGCGGTCAGAAACACGATGTTCGTGCGGGGATTGATCTCAAGCAGCGTGTTGCAAAGATCAAGCCCGCTGGACGCTCCCAGTTCAATATCAAGAACAGCCAGCGCGACCTGGTTCATTTTTGCGTATTTGATCGCTTCCAACGGCCAGATAAAACCCGTGATCGTGGCGTTTGGCATGACCTCCCCAAGGACAGTCAGACCGTCGGAGAGGACGACCCTGCTGTCATCCACCATGATGACATTGGGGTTTTCATCGCTCCGTTCCGCAAGATTGAAAAGTGTGTTGGCATCTACACCGAGACAGGTGGACAGTCGGGAGATCATCGCGATGTCCGGCAGACGGGTCCCGTTTTCCCATCGCGCAATGGTGGAATGGTTGACATACAGCTGTTTTCCAAGCTGCATCTGCGAAAGCCCTCTTTCTGTCCTCAGCTTACGCAGGGTTTCCGCAAATAAAGCATTCACGCAACACACCCCCTTTAAAACAGGGCGGTCACAACAAGGACCGCCCTGTATTCCATCGCCGGCTTCATTTGTTCGCCGCTGCCCTCCCCGTCAACCGGGCCCATCGCCGTTTCCACTTACGCCTCGACTCCAGGCGCTCGCCCAGGTCCCGGGCCCCCACGCCATACACCAGCCAGAGGATGAGGCCGGACACCAGCATGATAAACACCGTGGAGGC
>JAIKZX010000160.1 GCA_024681935.1 Fretibacterium sp. | reverse complement strand
AAAATTCAATGATCTATGTCTGAAGAAGAATATCAAACTCATAAACTGCAGCTCCAGGACGATAGTTACGGAAGTCCCCAGGATGGATTTGTCTGAAGTTTTAGGCAAGCAGAGCAAAATGAGATAACATGTTATGCGTTATGCGGGAGATGCAGCTGCGCTGTTTAATCCGGGAGCCCCTTATGCCGAAACTATAAGAGATTTTGGAGGGTGTCGTATTCCTTGGGAGTACGAACGGCTGCTCTATTAAATCAGCGATACCAAAGCTGGAGTCCTATGGAAGGAATGCTAAAATATCAAAAGGCGAAGTTGTCCTGTAGGGGGATGTAAGAAAATGTATCGGATTGGGGATTATTCCATGCGCCCCATTGAGGAAGGGGACCTGCGCCAGATTCTGGAGTGGCGCAATTCCGACGAGGTCCATTCCATGATGCTGACGGACCATAAGATTACCTGGGAGGAGCACTGCCGGTGGTTTGAAAAAATCCAGCAGGAGCCTGTGAAGTGTCATTTTGTCTTTGAGTATCAGGGCCATCCCGTGGGGTACATTGGCTACAACGATTTTGATGAGTCGGCAAGGACCTGTACACCGGGTATGTATCTTGGGGACAGGAAAACGGCGCCAGCCGACGCAGGGCTGTATCTCTCCTATATGGCAGGGAAATACGCATTTGAAGAGCTCGGCGTGGAAAAGATAATATTGGAGATTTTTTCTAAGAATAAAAGAGCATTGTCCATAAACAATATGACGGGACAAGAGGGAGAACATTACTGCATAAAAAAATCCAGCAAAAGGGAGACAGTGGTGCGGACTGAAACCACGAGGGAAGAATACCTTAAAAATCGTGAAGCTTCGCGCCATTTGTTTGAGGACTTTTAACTGAGGGGAAGGAATGCTTAAGATGGATGAAAAAATTTTTCTTGAAAAGATGAAAAACATACTGGATAACGAGGATGTGACAATGGATTCCCCCCTTGAGGCCATTGAGGAGTGGGATTCTCTCAGCATCGTCAGCTATGCGGCTCTGGCCAATGGCTGCGGCAGGAGCGTCACGTTCCCGCAGGTGCGTGAATGCACAACAATCCGGGATTTGTACGCCCTGCTGATGAAAAAAAATGATTAGGTATGATTGCGTTCAGGATATCCACATTGCGGAGTTGGCCTGCGCGGTGCCCAGGCAGCATGTGGCTTCCTACGACCGTGTAGCTCACCTGATGACGGAGAAAGCAGCCAAAAGGCGATCACGGGAGACAGGGTTCTGTTCTTTGCGGGTTGCCCCCGATGAGCTGATGACCTCTGATTTATTTGAGGCGTCTGCGCTGCAAATATTAAATGACGATAACCGCAGAGATATTGGAGCTTTGATTTTTGTCACCCAGTACCCGGATTACATTTGCCCTGCCACCAGCCACGACCTTCAGCATCGTCTTGGTCTGGAGAACGATGTCCTCTGCCTGGATATTAACGAGGGCTGTTCCGGCTTTATAACAGGACTTTATGTCGCCGCTGTCCTGAGCCGCCAGATGCAGAAAAAGGTCCTGATGGGGTGCGGTGATACCTGTGCAAAGGGGCAGGAGCCCGATGATGCTGCAACGCGATTCATCTTTGGCGATGCAGCGGCCGCTGCGCTTGTTGAACCTGGGACAGATAATGTTCCCTTTGCCTTTGCCAGCTATGGAGATAGGGCAAACACGATTATGCTGACAAAGAGTTCTATGAACCCCCGTCGGGGGGATTGCCACACCTTTGACAGCATTGAGATTATTAATTTTGCCGCGAATGAGGCCCACGACGTTATTGTGGATTTCCTCGATAGAGAGCGTTTGGCAAAAACGGACGTCTCGCTTTATGCCTGTCATCAGGCAAACAAGATTATTTTAAACGGTCTGGCGGATAAGCTGGGCGTCTCCTATGAACAGCTGCCCTTTCTGGCGGGGGAGACGGGCAATACATCCTCCGCGTCTATTCCGCTGGAGCTTTCATCCTTTGGTGATGGAAACCCAGTCCTCAAAAAAACTTTGTGCTGTGGATTCGGCGTTGGGCTGTCCGTTGGGGTGTGCCTGGCAGATTTTACGAGGACAAGAATCCATAAGGACATCGAGGTATGAGCCAGATTGTCTTTGATTTTTCCAATGAGCGGTATGTCGTGACCGGGGCGTCGTCCGGCATGGGGCGGCAGGTAGCTCTGGATTTGGCGAACGCTGGCGCGACTGTGCTGGGGATAGGCCGAGATGATGACCGTCTGCAGGCGATGAAGGCTGAGAGCCCGGAGCGTATTGTTGCGGCATCTTTGGATGTCTGCGACGGTGAGGCGATGGAAGCTGCCATAGCCAATTTTGTTGCAGCTCACGGCAAGCTGAAAGGCGGGGTTCATGCAGCGGGGATTACTGGCGTCACACCGCTGAAAGCCTGCGAATACAACCTGGCGGGCAAAATTATGGATGTGAGCTTTTGGGCTGGAATGAATCTTTTGCAGCTCATAACACGGTCAAAGTATGGTGAAGCCGGGACCTCCACTGTTTTGTTTTCTTCAACTGCCGCCTTATCTCACGCCAGGGGAATGTTCGCTTACAGCGCGGCCAAGGCTGCGGTCAATGCTGCGCTGGGGTCCGCGGCCAGGGAGATTTCCGCGAAGGGGCACCGGGTAAACAGCGTGCTTCCCGGATGGGTCACAACGCCAATGACAGGACATTTTTCTGCTGCATACTCCGTTGATGGCGGGCCCTCGCAGTATCCTTTAGGCTTAGGCCAACCTGAAGATGTGAGCGGCGTTGTTTTGTTTCTGCTGAGCGATGCGGCACGATGGATCACGGGAAGCAACATCGTGGTTGACGGAGGGGCTTTAGCTTGAATGGTCGTGGAAGGAAGAAGAAAAAGAAATGAACGAAAATGTTTTTCTTGAAAAAATGAAAGATATTCTGGACAATGAGACGGTGACAATCAGCACGGCTCTGAGTGATATTGAGGAATGGGACTCGGTGAGTATGCTGGGCTATGTGGCGATAGCTCTTGAGTTGGGGAAAAACGTCTCTGCGGAGCAGGTTCGTGCCTGTGTCAGCATGGCCGATCTTTACGCACTGTTGAATTAAGGGAGGAGTATATGAGAAATTTTTTTGACTTCACGGGAAAAAAATATCTCATCACTGGCGCCTCTTCCGGCATTGGCCGCAGCACGGCTATTGAACTGTCAAATCAGGGGGCCAGAGTGGTGCTGGTGGCGAGAGATGAAAAGCGGCTGGAAGAGACGCTTCAACAAATGGCCGGCACGGAACATCGGGTCATCCCTCTTGATTTAGCCAAGACCGACGATCTCTCAAATTTAATGGCGGGCGCTGTGGAAGATGGGCTCCCAATTGACGGGATTGTGCATTGTGCGGGCGTTGGGTCACTGTTGCCGCTCAGCCTGTTGAATAGGACAAGTATGAATGATTGCATGAAGGTGAATTTTTATTCCTTTATAGAGCTTGTTCGGTGTGGAACAAAGAAAAAGTTTCGGGCGCCCAGAATGAGCATTGTTGCCATGTCCTCTGTCAGCGCCCTCTATCCCAAAAAATGCCAGACGATTTACGCGGCTTCCAAGGCTGCTCTCAATACGGCTATACAGGCATTGGCGGTGGAGTTGGCGGATAAAGGCGTCAGGATAAACAGCATCTGCGCCGGGGCTGTTGATACCAGGATGACGCAGGATGCCGCGAAGGCCGCGTCAAATTTTGAACTGAACCCTCAGACATTAGGCATCCTGCGGCCGGAACAGATTGCCTGCTCTATCATGTATCTTTTGAGCGATGCCTCAAGCAACATGACGGGGCGCTTTCTGTTCGCCGACGGCGGAATGGTTCTTTAATCATATATTTCAGCAGAAGGAGAGAAAGACATGGCGAATCTGGAGAAATATAACGAGGCGTTTATCAGCAGTCTGGGAGTTTCCGCAGAACAGCTGAAAGGGCTTGCCTATCAGGCCGTGGAATCCTGGGATTCCGTCGGACACATGGGCCTTATCGCGGCGCTGGAGGATGCTTTTGATATTGTGATGGACACTGACGACATCATCGACTTCAGCTCCTACGAGCACGGGATGGAGATACTCGCTAAATATAATATCCATTTTCAGGAGAAATAAAAAATGATTTGGGATCTGGGCAAGTTCGCTTCTCAAACCGCAGTCATCGACGACTCCGGAAAGGTTCTGACTTACGCGCAGTTGAAAAGCGAAACTGAAGCGGTGAGCAGCGTTGTGGACAAACGTTGCCTCGTCTTTGCGCTGTGTGGGAACACTATAGGCTCCATCCTGGGCTACGTCGCGTTCATGAATGGAGGGATAGTTCCCCTGCTGCTCAACAGCCACCTGGATTCCACCCTGCTGGAAGGGCTGCTGGCTGCTTACGCCCCCTCCTTCCTGTGGCTTCCGGCAGAACAGGCGGAACAATTCCCTGGCATGGAGCCCGTGTATGAGGCTAGGGATTATTGTCTGCTGCAGACTCATTACAATAAGGAGTACGTGCTGCACCCGGACCTTGCCCTGCTGCTGACGACCTCCGGCTCCACAGGCAGCCCCAAGTTGGTCCGCCAAAGCTGCGGGAATACTCTGGACAACGCGGAGTCCATTGCGGAATATCTGGAGCTGAACGAGACGGAGCGCCCCATCACGACGCTGCCGATGAACTACACCTATGGGCTCTCCATCATCAACAGCCACCTTTTGGTGGGGGCAACACTGCTGGTGACAGAGAAAGCCATGACACAGCGGGAGTTCTGGGGTTTCTTCAAAGAGGCTCGGGCGCCAGCCTACGGTGGAGTCCCCTATACCTATGAGATGCTGGATAAAATGCGCTTTCAAAGGATGAGTCTGCCGACGCTCCGGACCATGACTCAGGCTGGGGGCAAGCTGACACCGGAACTTCATCGAAAATTCGCCCAGTACGCCCTGGACAGCGGAAAAAAATTCATCGTCATGTATGGCCAGACAGAGGCAAGCCCGCGGATGGGCTACCTTCCGGCGGATAAGGCACTGGAGAAGTACGGTGCGATGGGGATTCCTATCCCAGGAGGAAAATTCCGCCTGCTGGATGAAGAGAGGCAAGAGATTAAAAGTCCCCATGTGACAGGCGAGCTTGTGTACGAGGGGAAAAACGTCACCCTGGGCTATGCTGAATGTGGTGAAGACCTGGCAAAAGGGGACGAACGCCATGGTGTCTTGGCGACCGGCGATATGGCGAAGTTTGATGAAGACGGGTATTACACCATTGTTGGGCGTAAGAAGCGTTTTTTGAAGATTTATGGCAACCGGGTCAATCTGGACGAGATTGACCGCATGGTTCGTGAACAGATTGGCATCGAGTGTGCCAGTGCCGGGACAGATGACCGCATGTTCCTCTTCATCACGGAGGCATGCAGGGCTGAAGATGTGCGAAATTTTGTCTCCCGTCGCACAAGGCTGAATCCCTCTGCATTTCAGGTTATAGCGCTGGATGAGATACCCAAAAATGACTCCGGAAAAGTGCTTTTCCGCGAGCTTGAGAAATATTACGCAGCTGAGAGCGTGTCATGAAGAAAGAAATTTTGCAATATGATGACGTTTGTCTGATCGATATTAAAGCGGACAAGCCGGATGAACTGGACGGGGTGGAGGGCGGCAACATCCGCGCCGAACTTCCGGCAAACGCAGCGTTTGTTGCAGAGATGACAAGACGCGGGTATGTGTTTGGCGACAGGACGATTTGCGTGTCCATAAATTTATTAAAGAGCAAGGTGGATTATCGCGCCCTTTCGCGCTTTGAGGTTCGTGAGTCTGAGGACTGTCGGGATGACGTGCTGAAGATAGCTGTGTCCAGCTTCCCGACGGACCGGCGCTTCCATATACGCCCCGAGCTTGATTCAACTCTTGCGGCAAAGATTATCGAGTCGTGGGTTGGGAGGCTGAAATCTCCCTTCGTCTGTCTCCGAGGCGGACAGGTCATGGGGTTTCTCTGCATGGAACGCGGCGAGGAATCTGCGACAATTGCCTTAGCTGCCGTTGACGAACGCTTCCGGGCTGCTGGTGTGGGGCTTTCTCTCTACGCCGGGGCGTTAAATGAAATGAAGGGAAGAGGCTGTAAAAGAGTGGAGGGGCGAATCAGCTCCGTCAATACACCTGTTATGAACCTGTATGCGTTTTTGGGCGCGTCCTTCTCCAATCCCAGAGATATCTATTTGAGGGAGGTCAGGGCATGAAACTGGACGATCTGTACAAAAAAGATCCGTACGGTTTGAAGCATGACGAAAAGGAACGGGTGTTGTTTGATGGCCTCCTTGAGCTCACAGAGTTTCACAGGGAGCACTGCGTGGAATATGGCCGTATCCTCAGGCTGTTGGGATATAACAGGAATAATGCGTCCAGCACAAGTGACATCCCCTGCCTTCCTGTTCGTATGTTCAAGGAATACGAACTGCTGAGCGTGGACAGGGCGGAGGTCATCAAGACCATGACCTCGTCGGGGACCAGCGGACAGCAGGTCTCAAAAATATTTCTTGACAGAGAAAACGTAAAAAATCAGACCAAAACGCTCACCTCAATTATATCCTCTTATATTGGAAAAAAGCGGCTTCCCCTTCTTCTGCTGGATACGGAGATGGTGAAGAAGGATCGTTCCATGTTCTCCGCGCGTGGGGCTGGAATCATTGGCTTTACGACCTTTGGCCGGGATGTGGGCTATGCTCTGAATGAAAATATGGAACCTGATCTTGACCGCATCAGGAGTTTTTATGAGGACCACGGAGCCGAGCCCATTCTGATGTTTGGCTACACCTATATGATCTGGCAGTTTATTGTCAGGAAACTTGAGGATAAAGGGCTTGTCTTTCCCTTTAAGGACGTTGTTCTGTTCCATGTCGGCGGATGGAAAAAAATAAAGGATCAGGCTGTGGACACGGCGGAATACAATCGCCGCGTGAATGCCGCCTTTGGGGGAAACGTCAGGGTTCACAACTACTATGGCATGGCGGAGCAGTTGGGGTCGATCTTTGTTGAATGCGAATATGGCCATATGCACTGCTCAAATTACTCCGACGTACATATCCGTCGTCCGGAGGATTTCTCTGAGGCGGACAAGGGGGAGCGCGGACTGATTGAACTCCTTTCCCTGCTGCCGACCAGCTATCCGGGGCACGCCCTTCTGACCGAGGATGAGGGGGAGATCTTGGGCGAGGATGACTGTCCCTGTGGACGGTGCGGAAAGTACTTTAAAATCCACGGTCGGATTAAAGGGGCGGAACTGAGGGGGTGCAGCGATACCTATGAGCGGCGTTGATTTTCTTATTGGAAGCGAAAAGGTCATCAATGTCCCTCTGCCGGCCTGCAGTGATGAGGCGTTGGCCTTTGTCTCCGGGTTGTCTGCACATTTGATGAAGCTGCAGGAGGCCAGAATTTATCCTGATATCGCCGCTCTTGCCTTTTGGGGGAGACGGGCCGGCCTTGAACGGATGAAGCAAAACTGCCCGGAGTCGGCGCAGCGCCTTGGGCGCGGGCTGTGTTTTCATGTGGCTCCCGGCAATATCCCTGTCAATTTTGCTTTTACCTTCCTCTTCGGTGTATTGGCAGGCTGCGCAAATATAGTGAGGCTTCCTGCAAGGGATTTTCCACAGACATCTGTCCTGCTGAAGGCCATTAAGGACGTCCTGACAGATTTCCCTGAGATTGCCAGGCGGACCGCCTTTGTCCGATACCCGGCAAATAACGATATCACTGCAGAGTTCTCCAGAATTGCGGACGCAAGGATGATTTGGGGCGGAGACAGAACAATTGCTTCTATCCGTTCTTTGCCAACGCCTCCAAGGTGTGTTGACCTCTGCTTTGCCGACCGTTATTCCCTTTGTATTCTTGACGGAAACGCAGTGCTTGAAGCGGGGGATGAAAAAATAAAGAGGCTGGCCGAGGGCTTTTACAACGACACCTACCTTATGGACCAGAACGCGTGCTCCAGCCCGCAGCTTATCCTCTGGCTGAACGACAGCAAAGCGGCGAGGAATTGTTTTTGGGAAGCGGTCCGCATCACAGCGGAGAAAAAATATCCATTGCAGGCGGCGGTCTGCGTGGATAAATATGTCCATGCCTGCAGAGATGCCATTGAGCAGACAGGGGCTCACCTCACCCGTCAGACAAATCTGCTTTACCGCGTGGAGCTGGCTGCACTGGATGACAGTGTTGAGCAATGCCGTGGGCGTGGCGGGTATTTCTATGAATATTCATTGGATAACAGCGGGGAACTCTGCGCGGTTGTTACGGATAAGTATCAGACTGTGACGTATTT
>JAIKZX010000118.1 GCA_024681935.1 Fretibacterium sp. | reverse complement strand
GTGCCGTCCTCCGGCCGCTGTTCCGTCAGCTGCCCACGCATGGCGAGATCAAGAATTATATTCCTGATTGCCTGGGTATCAATCATATCCCGGTTCCTCCCAGCAGTTCCCTCAGCCGGGCCACCGCGGCGCTGATGCCGTCCGCCTCGTCCTGCATCTCATCCAGAATATCCGCAACGGAACGGTTATCCTCTTCCGTGAAGTCCATCCACCTGAAATTCAGGTCCTCACGGGCTTTCACATCCGCCTCGCAGAATCTGCGCCACCTGCCGTTGGGATTGGTTTCCGCGTTGTAGGTCTCCCTGCGGTCTTCCCTGTGACCGGAACAATAGCAGTCCACAAAATCCGTCAGGTCCTCACGGGTCATGGGCTTTGTCGCCAGCGTGTGCCTGATGCCGGTGCGATAGTCGTACACCCAGATATCCTGAGTGGGCGCGCCCTTCTCAAAAAACAGCACATTTGTCTTCACGCCATTGGCGTAGAAAATCCCTGTGGGAAGCCGCAGAATCGTATGAAGATTGTAATCCTTCATCAGCTTCTCACGCACTTTTGCCGTGGCTCCCCCGTCCGTGAGCACGCTGTCCGGAAGAACCACCCCCACACGGCCCCCCGTTTTCACGATGGACATGATGTGCTGAAGGAAATTGACCTGATTATCCGAGGTCCTGATAAATTCCGGCCGGTTTGCCGAAACGTCCACGCTCCCCTGAGGACGGGTCCCAAAGGGAGGATTGGTCATGATCACCTGATACAGCTTATCTGAGGTATCAATCAGCGAATCCTGATAAATAATTGGGCTTTTCTTCACGCCGATATCATGCAGATACAGGTTCATGGAGGCGAGCGTGACCACCAGATCCGTGTTGTCGGCGCCAAAGAGCGCGTTGTTTTTCAGAAAGCGCTGCTTTTCCACGTCGCGGCTCTGAACCCGCATGTGCTCATAGGCGGCGAGGAGAAAGCCTGCCGTGCCGCAGCAGGGGTCAGCCACCGTCTCTGTTATCCTGGGATCAATCACATCCACAATGGCAGATATCAGCGCTCTTGGCGTGAAATACTGGCCGGCCCCGCTTTTTTTGTCCTGTCCGTTTTTCTCCAGTATCTTTTCATAAATCGCGCCCTTGATGTCGCCCTCCATCATGTACCAGTTGTCCTCTGAAACCATGTCGATGACCTTTTTCAGCATGACGGGGCGATAAATCTTATTCGCCGCCCTGGTGAAGATGGTGCCGATAAGCCCTTCACTTTCGGACAGCTCCTTCAGTATCTCCTCATACTTCTCAACAAGATCGGTGCCGCTTAAAACGCTGAGGTCCTTCCACCGGCAGCCCTCCGGCAGATAGCCGGGCAGCCCCATGGCCTCCTTTTCGTCATCCATTTTCAGGAAAAGGATATAGGTCAGCTGCGTGATATAATCCGTGAAGCCGACCCCGGCCGATGAAAGAACATTGGCGATATTCCACACCTTCGCCAGAAGGGCGGATTCCGTTTTCTGCGCGTCTGACATCTTTTTCTCCTTTTTTACGCTGCTCCCAGCAAAAATCCGGACATGGCCAGTATCTCTTCTTCAAAAGCGGGAGCGGAATTGTTGAAGCTGCCCATCCCGCTGCGCCAGAGATCGGTGTCAATCTCATTCAGTTCCATCACAGTGATTGCGCCGTCATTGATGACAAATTCGGCAATCTGACGCATAATCTCCCTCTGGGCATCGGTCAGGGCACGCTGCGCCTGCCCGCAATAAAGACTGAACCGCTGCGAATAGCCCTTGATCAGACTGGTGAGCCTCGGATTTTTTCCATAGGCGTAGCGCACAATCTGAATCAGGTTCGTCAGAGCATTCACATTTGCTTTAACATCCAGATCATCCACAGCCCCGGTTTCATCCAGAACTTTATAATTCTTCCAGATCTGACTGACCCCGTACTGACGGCTTTCGGACAGGAGGCGGTCCCGCAGCCCGGCAAGCATATTGTGTGTGATGACGGTGTCCTCTGAATTATAGATGATACGCAGCGCCTCAATGCTGTCCTTATTGTCCCGCAGATATTTCTCAAATTTTTCGATATAAGATTTTGCTGTTTCCTTTGAAAAACCGGCATAAATCAGTTCATCCGGATCGTCATCCGTCGTTAAAATATAACCGCGCTGCATCTCAAGCAGTTTTTTCCGGGCCGGGATATTGCTGATCAGCCTGTCAATCAGCGCCATGCGCGCTGAATTGACGTGAGAAGGATCGATATACGGACAGCCGGCCAGAAGCCCGTTATCCGCTGCGGTCTGGATGTTTCCGGCAATCATTTTCGGCTCAAAGCCATAATTTTTGATAAAGAAATCAAGATGCCGGCCAAACAGAGCGTTGTTTTCATACCTGCGGTTTATGGCGGCGCAATAGTCACGGAGCAGCCACAGGTTTTCATCGCTGAGTTCGTTGTGGGCAAGGTGTTCCAGCAGCGCCTCCAGCGTGAGCACTTTTTTGCCGGGAACAATGCCGATGACAGGATGCGGATTGACTTTTTCATGTTCTGTCACGCCCACGGCATCAACGATGTAATAACATTCTTTGGTGTCGGCATTCGGCGTCACCTCACGCAGCCGGTCCTCATCGACAACGCGGCAGCCGCGCCCCTTCATCTGGGTATAAAGCACATCGGAACGGACGTCATTCATGAAAAGAACAACCTCCAGCGGCTTAACGTCTGTGCCTGTCGCCACAAGCGTCACGGTGACCGCCATGCGGAAATCCTTTTCCGTCCGCAGATCACGGATAAGGCCGTTGGAATCCTCCGCCGTATAGGTGATTTTCTGCACAAAATGCTCCGGCACCACGCCCTCCTCAAACTCCGGCCCAAATATCTGCTTTGCGGCACTGACTATCTGCGTGGCGTGATTCTCGTCCTTTGCAAAGACAAGCGTTTTGGGAATATACTCCCATTTCTTCTCCCGGTCCGGATAGAGCTCCTCATAGATGGCTCTCTTGTAGGCTTCCAGCACCTCCCTGATCTGATGGGGGTTCACAACAGAGCGGTCCAGGAGCCTGGGATCATAATCTATTCTGTCCGGCACCTGGATGGCCGTTGTGATGCCGGTCCTCCGGGAGGTCTCCTTAATCTTTGTCCCTGTCTTTATCGCGCCGCCGTGTTCTGTGACCTGAGTCTTGATTCTGTATATGCGGTTAGGGACGTTGACCCCGTCCACGACGGACCGCTCATAGGTATATTTTTCGACGATATTATTGTTGAAGAACGCATTGGCCTCAGGCGTCGGCGTGGCCGTGAGGCCCAGGACATGAGCCTCAGAGAAATAATCCAGAACCGCGCGCCATTTTCCATAAATGGACCGGTGGCATTCATCCACGATGATGAGCTGAAAATAATCGGGAGGCAGCTTCAGACCCTCCCCCAGCTCTATAACTTTACCGTCGTCCCTTTCTTCGTCCTCTGTATTTCTTTCGTCCTCGGCGTCCTCGGCCTCATCACTGCTGACAGCCGCCCCGGTGAGGACGGCAAAGAGCTTCTGGATTGTGGAGATCACGATGTCCGCCTTGATATCACTTTCTTTTCTCAGCCGCCTGATCTCGTAAAGGGAACTCATTTCCTGCTGGCCTTCCGTGCGGTCAAAGGTGCTGAATTCGTTTTCCGTCTGCCGCGCCAGATTATTTCTGTCCACAAGGAACAGAACCTTTCTGACGGGGGTGTAATTCAGGAGCCTGTAAGTGGCGAGGCACGCAAGGTATGTTTTGCCGGAACCGGTGGCCAGCACAGCGAGGCTCTTCTTTTTTCCGGCTTTGATGGATTCCTCAAACCGGGTTTCCGCGCTGTACTGACAATCCCGCAGCCCGCGTTTGTCCAGACGGGGAAGGGCGCCGAACCGGGAAACCCGTCCTATCAGCTGCAGCATCTTTTTCGGTGAGTGCATTTCTGTCAGTTCCACATAATCGCTGTCCGGCTGAAGCATATTTTTGAAGAAAATCTTTTTGCCATTCGCGAGATACACCAGCGGGATCTGATTTGGAAACCACACGCCGTACCAGTTCTGAGGATTGCAGGCATAAGCCTCAGCCTGCCTCTGCACGTCCTCACCCAGCGGATTTTCTTCACGTTTCGCCTCTGCGACAGCGATCACCCTGTCATCCACAAAAAAAAGATAGTCGCTTTCCGTGTTGCCCTGCATCAGGGCTTCTTTAACGGCAGACGCGCTCTGAGGGACATATTCCTCTCTTGCCACAATGTCCCACCCCGCGCTTTTCAGCTGCTTATCGATAATCTCTCTTGCCTTTTCCTCCGGCAGCATGGCAGACATCCGCACCTGCTCCCTTCTGTCCTTTTTTTTAAATATAACGGTTTGGGGACTCTTTTTCAAGGGCAGAGCCCCCAGGCGGCGGGCGGGCCGTCACAGCCGCACCCCTCCCCCGCCCCACTTTCGGGCCGATTCCTCCCTGGGGACCGCCACGTGCATAAAGGTTGGGTATTCCTTCAATTCCCAGCCGGGCAGCCCAAACATCCGCCGGGCCAGGGCCTTGAACCGCCCCAGATCTCCCGACAGCGGCGCGATGTCCGCCGCGCAGCCCAGCAGATGGCGGCTCTGTTTTGCTCCGCCCGCCTCCGCGTTGTGCGCGGGACACCGGAAGCCGCTGTTTATCCTCACCGGGCCGCCCCACGCCGCCCGGAACATATCCAGCCACAAAACCTGAAGGACGCCGCTGCCGGCGAAAACTTCGAGTGGACCGATATGTATGCCCGGATGGCAAAGGAAGCCCGCGAGGAAGGCTTCGACGAGATT
>JAIKZX010000105.1 GCA_024681935.1 Fretibacterium sp. | reverse complement strand
AAACAGGATAACTGTAAGCTCCATTTTCACACCTCCTCTCTCATCCGCATAGATCCAATAAAATCTCAACCGCTTTGTTGACCTGCGAGGATTCCTTCAGCCCGGTCCTGCACCAGACGGCGAAATGCTCGCAGTTGTTGCCGGCAATGCTGTACCCCTCCTTGCCGAGTTTGCTCCTTGCCCGTGCGACCGTCTCCGCACCGGAGTAAAGATGATAGTCCTTCAGCTTTGATTTTTTTATCTCCTGCCACGCGAGCCAGAGCGGGGAACTTTTTCCATTCGCCGTCGGCCGGTTGGGAAGGAGCAGGGGATTGAGTCCATCGGGAGTCTGGGGAAAACGGCAGACGGTAAAACGCTTTGCACCGTTCAGAAATTCCTCCAGAGAGGTCTCGCGTACCCTGCCGTTGAAGTCCGCCGGGCCGGTTGCGCCGGTGTAGTGGATGACATGCGGGCCATCGCTGACGTAAATGCCGTAGTGGTCATAGGTCCCCCTGTTCACCTTTATCACGTCGCCGTTTTCTGCCTCCTCCGCACGGAGGCCGCCCTGCCTGTCAGCCTGCCGGGACATGAGAACAGCCCATGCCCCGGCAAGCAGTTTTTCCGCCAGTGAACGCGGCATTTACAGCTCGCTGAGGATGCCGTCGCCAAAGAAGTCCCGCATTTTATTTTGTGCCAGCTGAATGACGTTGTCGTCGATGTAAAGATGCGCCATTCCAATTGCGGCCCCAACGGCCAGCAGATCATCAGAAAACCCGACGACGGGGATAAAATCGGGTATCAGGTCAAGCGGCAGGATGAAATATCCCAGCGCGGCGTAGATTGTCCCCTTAATCGCTATTGGGCAGGACGGGTTCTGCGTCGCGTAATAGAGCTGGAGCGCCTTATAGATTATTTCGCTCCCGGCTTTTTTCAATACGCCCGTGATCTTGTCCCAGAAACCCTCCTCGGAGAATTCCCTGGCGTACTTCGGGTCAAGTTTTTCATCCATAACTTCGGGGATGATGGTCTCTTTGTCCCCGCTGCCTTTCAGAAGACAAGCCTTGGCCGCTGCAAACTCCTCCTCAGTTAGGCCCCCGCTCTCCTTCAGGTCAGCAAGCTGTTTCAGCTCTTCGGATAAATTGCGTTCCGGCATTAGAATAACCCTCCAAATTCTAAAATTCTTCTTTCGACATCATTTTTTTTCTTTGGCCAGTCCCAGAAAGTGTCAATCCTTCCTGTCGATTTCTGTGCCGATTTTATTTCCGCTCAGGGCCCCGATGATGCCGCCGATGACCGCGCCGGGAATTGTTCCGGCGATAGCGCCCAAAGGCCCTAAAGCAATCCCGATGCCTGCACCGAACTTTGCCCCAAGAGCTGCACCAGCAGCGCCGCCACCCAAAGTCCCAACTAACTCAGAAGTCCTGTTTTTTGCCATTTTAAATGCTCCCTCTCCTCATTGTCAAGAAAACGTCCATGATTTTCTAATTCCCTGCCGCCTCTTTAGCCATAAAACGCAACCCAGATTTTGGGAAACTCAAAACAGCACATCCCCAATCGTCATGTTATTATCCTGGAAGAACCGGCTTAAGAGCTCTTCTGCCCTGTCAAACACCCCACACAGCCTCACACAATGAAATAAAGCTGCTGCCATGAATTCATTTTATCGGCGGGTGTCTCCGATGTCGAATGCGTTTGATTCATCGTTGCCGCAGCGGATATCATCGGAGAAAGAAACAGGCGGCCCGCTCAGGAGCCGTCTGTTTATCCCAGTCTTTTGAAAAAACGCAGTCTGTGATTATCGCGTTTTCTTCTTTTTTGAAGAGGAGGAAAGACCGGCCTTTGCCTTTTGAGCAGGTGCATAGTCCGGATTTATCTCCAGCGCTTTGTCATACCACGTCCTGGCTCGCTCCCTATCCTTCAGCTTCCTGGCCACCTCGCCCGCCATAAAAGCTGCGAGGTAATCTCCTTTGTTCGATTCGAAGAGATCCGCGTAAGCCTTGTACGCCTTTCGGCTGTTCCCTAATTTTCTGATGTTGATGTGCTTAATCCTGAGCGTATTGGCCTCGCCGGCAGGCAGGCCGTAAGTCGCAATTACCTTTGAAGGGTCGGTGGACTTGTTCTCATAGGCAGACTTTCCCCGAGGCGAATCGGCCTGAAGTGTGGTTCTTTCATCCTCATCGCCTGCCTCGGCTTTAGGCTGCAGTTTTTTCTCTTTCCTGGCCTCCGGCTTGCCCGATGTCTTTCCCTTTTTCACGTTCTTCCTGTCGTTATTGTTCAGAATTTCGCTCAGGGTGTCCTCTCCGGTCAATGCCTCCTCAATCCTGGGGGCGAGCACCGCGGCGGCGTTTGCTATGGCCACCCCTTCCGGGCCTGCCATCTCGGAGTTTCTGAGGTTGATGCCGATAATGGAGATGTTGTTTCCCGATTTTGAGGCGTCCCCTTCCGCCGTATCGACAAAAACAATCTCGCCGGTTTTTACATCGATAACGCGCACGTCAAGGGTAGCCCTGACCTTCTCTTTCTCAATACCGCCGCCCAAACCAAGGCCGCCAAAGATGGGGCCTCCAAGCATTCCGACAGAAGCGCCGGACTCGCCCCGCGCCAGGTTTGTTATCGCTCCCGTGAGTATATAATCGCACCCGCTGAGGTGCCCCACCTGCGTGGCCGAGTTCGAATCCATAAAACCGCCTTTCGCAAGACCATGCTCCAGAGCAAGGTTTTCAAGACGCTCCCTCTCAACAAGCGACAACCCCTTCGATTTGAACAATATCTTAATGAACAGGTCCCCCACAGCCGCTCCCGCGCTGTCCTTCAGCTCCTGGGCCCGCCCCTCAAACTTCAAAACGCCAAGGCGAACTTTCGCCTCCGCCTTCAGGCAGGCCGACGCTGTCCAAAACAGGGATAAGACAAACAGAATTACCGCAAAACTCCTGGCTCTTTTCAATATAATCCTCTCCTTTGCTTTCCTGCGGGGAATGGGTGAAGCCCCAGCCCGCGTTTTCAGATGTATCAAATATCAGATTTATTTTATCCGCGGTGCGCTGGCGCGTCGAATGCGTTTGATTAACCGTTGCAGGCACACGCTTTGTGTCATATAATAGTTTCAAAAGCGGCGTGCCTCCGCTATCAGGAGAGGACCTAAGAAAGGAGGGGGAGGGCGAACCTTCCCTTCTTTTATGGAATAGAGGTGTAGGCTTTGCCTGAATTCAATCTCTCTGAGGATACTGTCATCCGGTTACGGGCCAAATTCGGGGAATTCCAGCAGGAACGTGGGAGGCTGCACGGGCTCCTGACGGATTATGTTGCCGAATACCGGCAGTTTCAGGGCACACCCCAGGAACGCAGGGAATATATGGAAGGGCAGTTCTCAGGCCGCGCCCTGACCATGAGCCATCTGCTTCTTGACGTCGATGGCGCCGTCTATTGGCACGTCAGGGACATGACCATCCTGCTGGGACGCAATCAGTCCACCCTGTCCCGCACCCTGTCCGCCATGGAACGCTCGGACGGCTGGTGCTCCCGCCTCCTCAGCCTGAGGAAAGAAGCGAAGTCTGCCAACGGAAACACCATCTATGTCTACCGCCAGGAGATATTCGACCTTATCCTTGACCATTACGAGGAGGAATATCTGCTGCGCTTCGCGGAGCCGCGGCGGGGCGACAGAGACAAAGCGCCGGACATAAACGAGGTCCGCCGGTTCTGGCAATACCTGAAGGACAGTGCGCAAATTCAACAGGATCGTTTTATCCGGCAGGAGGAGCAGATGGCGCTGCCGGCCCTCCCGCCCATGGGCTGGAAGGACGTGTTGTCCCTGATATGGAGCAAGGTCTTCACCGTCAGGACAACGACGCTCACCTCTGTTGCCGTCGCCGCCGCTTTTTGGCTTGCCCGGCGCTTTCCGGCTGCGGCCCCATGGTTCACCGCGGCTTCGGCGTTTGTCCTTTTGTTCTGCGCGGCCCTGCTTCGTCTCCGCAGGGGTACGGCAAGCCTCCTCTCCGGCGCCGGCGCCGGGGCGCTGCTCTTTGGAATGCTGTGGGGCGCGGGGCTGCTCTCCTCCGACGGTGTCATCCATACGTCGGATGGCCCGGCGCTGAATTTGCAGGGCACGGAACTGACGATGGATGTAAAACCGGAGTTTTTCAAAGCAGGGTATTATAAAAAACCTGAAATATCTTTTAAGCTTGTCCCCAGCGATTACCACAACCTAAAGGAGGTGTTTTACCGTCTCGATTCAGAGGGGGAATACCACTCGACGGGTTTCAACGATTATCAGTACCCCAATCTGGGGATCGACACGGAACGGACGGAGGGAACGATTACGCTGGAGATAAAGTGCCTGGACGCCTCTGG
>JAIKZX010000070.1 GCA_024681935.1 Fretibacterium sp. | reverse complement strand
GTGAGGCTCGACAGCGGAACAGCCACGAGAGGGTTGAACAGCACCCATGGCACGAAGTTCAGCCCCACAATGTCGAAGAGCAGGCTTGCCGTCAGCAGCAGCCCCCAGAAAACGGCCATGACAATCGCCGCCTGGAAGAGCAGAAAGAGGTTCCGGCAAAACTGAAAGAAAATCTCAGAGTAGGGTACGCGCCAGCTCCATGTGGCAATGCGGCACTGGAAGAATGGAATCAGCAGAAACACGGCAATGCATGCGCGGAGAAGGTCCAGCTTCTGCGAGGGAATAACGTAGAAGCTGCTGCCCGTCGGATAAACGGACCAGAGACGGTAAGCGTAGAAAAGCGCGAGAACGAGCGACAAACCGGAGAGGAAGAGGTTGAGCCTCCGACCCCAGTGTTCCTGCGCCAGCCAGAAAACGAAGGGGACAATGACGACGATGGAAAGAGGCATATTATAAAGGAAGGCAAGCACGGGGAAGCCCCCCGGAAGAGCCAGTCCTTCATGAAGCCCATTCCATGCGACGGCATAAGCCCCCAGCAGAAGTCCCTGGAGGAGCGCGGAAAGAGTTACCCAAAAGTAACGCTTGCGGTCAATGCTGTACATGGCTAACTGAATCGTACGCACTGCGTGGCCGGCTCAACGTACATAATGATAGGAAATCCCCTTCTCCATCGGTTTGGGAAGCTGACGCGTGGAGAGGATTGCCCGCCCCTCCTCAAGCGTAACCTTATGCAGGCTCATGGGCAGCGGGAAACGATTGAGGTTCAGCAGAGGCTGAATTTGTGACAGTGCTTTATTCGTGATGTATTCCGGCAGGTCCAGCCGGTTAATCCGCACCTCCGGGTTGTCCAGCCAGAGTTCTTTGTTCTTTACGATCTTCAGGCCGCTGTCAATCTCGATAAGGATATCCAGCGTCACGAAGAGCACCTTGGCAATATAATACCCCTTCCCCCTCAGCCCCCCGGGGGTGATGGCAAGGGACACCTTGCGCCAGTGATCGTCATCGCCAAAGGTCTTGACCTCCAGGCTTTTGTTGATGTCCGACTGAAGGATGGTTCCCAGGGCGTGTATCTGAAGGGCGTCCCTGCACTCCACGTTGCCGGAGGCCCAGTTCTCCGGGGAATTGAACTGCACGCCATACATACGGAAGGTCAGCTTGTCCAGACGCACGTTCTCAATCATGACGCCCGTGAGGTCCATGTAAAGCTCCGCGAAGCGCCCCGTCGCGTCCGGGTGCCCTGAGACGGTGAGTTTCAGCTCCTCAGGGGTAAAACGGTTGACATAGAAAGCCAGCAGGTGTGAGACATCATCCGCCGGTTCAATTTTCCCATTGAACTCAAAGTCCGCGCCCCATGCAGGGAAACAGAACACCGGCAAAAAAAACAACGCAAATATCCCCACGTTCCTGAAAAAACCCCTCAAGACAGATACCTCCCCGGAAGGCCGTTGTATTTTTTCAAATTGTATCACAATTAAAGCCCTGCGTAAAAAAGCCCCCGTGGATGTAAGCCCGTCAGTCTGGCTGGCCGGCGCTGAGTATTTGTGGACTTTTTTGCGGCAAACAATTATAATAACTGACGGAGGTGAGATTCGTCTGGTGACGGGCCCGGGCTTCAAACCCGGTGAGAGGTGGTTTTCGCCGTCTCTGGTGGGTTCGATCCCCACACGCCTCCGCCATCTCCAGATTGTAATAATCATGCCGGAAAAATCAAAAGATACTCATACCCCTGTGACAAGGGAAAAGCGTTTTAATGAGCTGTGGCTCACTGAAGAAAGCAGCGAGGGGCTCCGTCTCTCTCTGAAGGTGACTGAAGTTCTCCACAGAGAGCACTCAAAGTATCAGGACATCCTCATTGTGGACACGCCGGAATACGGCCGGACGCTGATGCTGGACGGAGCGTTTCAGCTCACGGAACGGGACGAGTTCTGCTACTCCGAGATGATGGCCCACGTCCCCCTCTGCGCCCACCCCTCACCGAAGCGTGTTCTCATTGTCGGCGGGGGCGACGGGGCCATTCTCCGGGAGGTTCTGCGCCATGAGGAGGTTGAGCGCTGCACCCACATCGACATCGATGAACGTGTCATCGAATCCTCAAAGAAGTGGCTGCCCACCATCAGCTGTGCCTTTGATGACCCGCGGGCTGATGTGCGGTGCCAGGATGCGCTGGAATATATCCGCACCACTCAGGACCGCTTTGACGTGGTGATTGTGGACAGCACCGACCCGGTGGACTTTGCCGCAGGGCTCTTCCAGGCCCCGTTTTACGCGGATGTGAAGAGGGTCATGAACCCCGGCGGCATGATGACGGAATTGACAGAGTCTCCCTTCACGGACGAAGACCTGATGCTTCAGTCCATCTCCCAGATGCGCGAGGTGTTTCCCATCGTAAAGATGTATTGGGGCGTGGTGCCGACGTACCCCTCAGGAATGTGGACCTATGGCGTGGCTTCCCTGACGGAGGACCCGGCCATCCCTCTCCGGGAGATCAGCGGGACACGCTGGTACACCGGCGCCATTCACCGCGCCGCCTTCATCCTGCCGCCGTTCCTGGAACGCATGATTCAGGAGAAATAAGGCGCCTGCGTCCATAAAGGAACGCTCCCCTGCCTTTGGCCGGGGAGCGCGCTTCAGATATCTGGCAGTCAGACCTAATTAATGACCTCAAGTTCCACATCGCGGGTGAGCAGCTCCGCGTAGCTGAAAGACACGGTGCTGGACCGCAGATTGTCGTACATCGTGAAGAGCTTCGGGTACACATCCAAAACGATGCCCTCCGTCTCCTCAAAACGATTACGTCCCTTGGAGGTACGGCAGCGAACTAACTGCCCTTTGTAGGAAACAAGCTGGTTCTTGATGGATGAGAGAGTCCTCGGCATAAGACAACACTTCCTCCACTTTGACTCTCTACAGTATATCATAAAGGGCTCAAAAAAACAATCTTACATTTTACCGCACGGCTGGCCTTCCTGCTGTGTCCAGCACTCCGCCTGGCAGACCCACTCCGTTATTTCCGCAGGGGAGAGGAGCGGCCCCTCGTTCATACCGGGACACCGGGCGGCGTAGGCCTCCCATGACGCCGGGGACTCCAGTACTTCCGGCCAGAATGGAAACGAGCGGCACTGCGACGGCCGCACGGGGTAGATGGAACACCGCGCGGACTCCGCATTGTAAAAGATACAATCCCCGTTGGGACGTTCCCGGAAGCTGGGAGGCCCCCAACGCAGCGTCACCTTGCGGCGAAGCTCCGAGCGGGTAATGCCCAGATAGGCGGCGATGCGCCGGCCCTCCTCCGGTGTAAAGAAGATTGCGCCAGGCTCTCCCCGGCAGCACCGGCCGCACCCCAGACAGCGGAAGTGCAGCCCATCCTCCCACCAGAGGCTCACGCGCTGGCCTCGAAGGAAACCTTCTCCCCGGACCCTGCAGCGGATTCTCTGCCGGCCTCCTGAGATTCGGCGCTGAAGGCTTCAAAGGCCGCATCCGCGGCGGCATCCGCCTCTTTGCGCTGCTGGGCCTCGCGGTCCGCAGCGATTTTGCCGATCATGCTGTCATAGAGCATCTTCCACAGCCCCGCGCCGCCGGAACTTGACACCAGGTCATCCGACGCCATTTCCAGCGACAGGTCCTCCATCTGCTGCCAGGGACGCCCTTTATCGTTGCCGCTGATGGCCTGAGCGGTGTTGCGCATCTGCTTCCACAGCTTTGCCCACAGGATGGACTCAAACTGCTGGCAGGCCCCCTTGAGATCCTGGGCCTCCTTCGTCTTGTGGATCTCCGGGTCCACCTTTGAGTCCACCGGCCGCAGGCTGTACTTGTCCAGAGCTTTTATCATCTCCGGCTCCCCCTTACATATTAACCAGTTCGCCGTGCAAAGCTCCGGCTTCGTTGACCGCCTGGAGAATCTCGATGATATCCCGCGGCGTCGCCCCGATGGAGTTCAGCACGCGCACCATGTCTCTCACCGTCGTGGTGGAGGGCATGGCAATCATGCTGGTGCCGTCCTCGTCTACCGTGATATCGCTCCGGTGTTCCACCGCGGTTCCACCGCCGCTGAAGGACGACGGCTGCACAACGTTCGGATCCTCCCGCACGGAGACGGTCAGGTTCCCATGGGCCACTGCGCAGGAGCTGATACGCACGTTGCCTCCCATCACCACCGTGCCCGTACGCTCGTTGACGGCCACACGCGCCGTCGTGTCCGGCTCGATCTCAAGCCTCTCCATGTTGGCCAGGAAGGCCGTCGGGGCCGTCAGATACTGTACAGGGACGTCGATAAGGACGCGCCCCGCGTCCACAGGGGCAGCCACCACACCGAACTTGCGGTTGATGGCGTCTGCGATGCGCTGAGCTGTAGTGTAGTCCGGGTCTCGCAGCAAAAGGGCCATCTGCCCCCCCGTGGCGTAGTCCATCGGCACATCACGCTCAACGATAGCCCCGCCGGGAATGCGCCCCACTGTGGGGACGTTCTTCGTCCGGGAGGATGCCGTTCCCTCCGCGTTAAAGCCCCCCACAAGCACCGAGCCCTGGGCCACCGCGTAGACCTTGCCGTCCGCCGCCTTCAGCGGAGACTGGAGCAGTGTCCCGCCCTGGAGACTGGAGGCATTGCCAATGGCGCTGACGCTCACGTCGATGTTCTGCCCGGGCCGGGTGTAGGGCGGCAGTTTCGCCGTCAGGGAGACCACGGCGATGTTGCGTGTCCGGGCCGCGCGCGTGTCCAGTGTCACGCCAAAGTTCCTCATCATGTTCCGCATCATCTGGGTCGCCATGGTGGAGTTGTCTCCTGTGCCAGGCAGCCCCGTCACCAGACCAATGCCGGTGAGCTGGTTATCCCGCGCGCCCTCCACTTCCACGATATCCTTGATGCGCACTCTGGGGTGCACACGGGAGAAGTCCATGTCCTGAAGGTTGACGGCCGCAAAGGACGGGACAGCGAGTACAAAGGCGAGGCACACACCCGCCAGAAAGTTTTTCATGTCCCCTCTCCTCTAAAACACGGCCTGAAGTATCTGGGTGACGACGCCCGGCTTCTGCGTGCGCGAGACGATTCCCCGTCCCTTAACGGCCAGCTCCGCGTTGGCAATGAGGGAACTGTTAATCTGATTATCGCTGTTGACGTCCTGGGGCCGGATGACGCCGATAATCTGGAACTGAAGGATCTCTTCGCTGGTGCGGACGTCCCGCGTCCCCTCGATGATCAGGTTGCCGTTGGGCAGGACCTCAGTCACCAGGCAGGCCACCGTGCCCGTGGCGTGGTGCTTGCGCTCCACGGAGCCGTCCCCCTTGCCGGTGTTAGATGTGGTCAGGCTCAGGCTGCGGATAAAGCTCAGGATGCCCGTCCCGTCGCTGACCGAGCTGCTGGATGACTTCTGTACGTCCATCTTTGCCTCGTCCTTGGCGTCCGTCTTTTCATTGATGAGGACCGTCACGATGTCTCCCACCCGGCTGGGCCGGGCGTCCGCCAGCCAGTTCGTGCGGTCATCCCACAGCGACTGAGCGCCGGCCGGGGCCGCAAGCCACACAGCCAGCAAAACACACGTTAAAATTT
>JAIKZX010000018.1 GCA_024681935.1 Fretibacterium sp. | reverse complement strand
CTGGGGCGGCAGCGTTGAGTACGCCTCCTACGAGGGCGGCGCGGACCTCCTGGCGGACAACCACCTGGACTGCTTCGCGTTCTCCGTAGGCAAGATCGCGTCCATCGTCATGAACATCGAGAGCAAGCTGGACATCGTGCTTCTGCCCGTGGGCCAGGAAGCGCTGGACAAGCTCTCCAACGCCTACGGCACCGTGACCTTCACCGTTGATCCCGGCATTTACAAGGCGGTGCCGGAGGGCGCCGAGCCCGTCAAGGTGGTGGGCGACTACACCTGCATCGTTGCCCGCAAAGATCTGCCGGAGTCCCTGGTGTATGAGCTCAACAAGGCCATCTGGGAGCACAAGGATACTCTCGTCGCGGCGGTCAAGGACGTTGCGGAACTTGACCCTGCTGCGGCCACATCCGAGAAGGTCCCGACACATCCCGGTTCCGTGAGTTACTGGAGCAGTTTGAAGTAATCTGCTCCAAAGAACAATCAGGGAAGGGGAGCGCCTGCCCCCTTCCTTTTTTTCTTTTTCCTTTGATCTTGAGGAGATGACAATATGAGAAAGCTAAGCGGCAAGACAGAGGCGTTTGTTTACGCCTACGTCCTCCTGATGGGATTGTTCCACCTCTTCACGGCCGAGGCGGGGAACTATGAGGCCTTTTTGCAGCGCACCATCCACCTGGCTTGGGTGCTACCTCTGGCCTATGTGCTTTTCCCCATGACGAAGAGCTCACCCAGGGACCATGTACCCCTCTACGACTGGGCGCTGGCAGCGCTGGCGGCCGTGCCGGGCATCTATTCAATGGTGAACTACTCGGCCATCACGGAGCGCATCCAGCAGATCGACCCTCTGACCACCGCTCAGCTCGTGTTGGGAACGCTGCTGGTGATCCTTCTGCTGGAGGGAACACGGCGCATCGTGGGGCTGCCCCTGTCGCTCATCGCGGCGCTGTTCGTGGCCTATATGCTCTACGGCTACAAGCTCCCCGGGCTCCTTCAGGGCTTCCCCTTCTCCTATGGCGAGGTGGTGGAGCAGCTCTTCCTGACAGATGAGGGCATCTTCTCCATGCCTCTGGGGGTCTCGGCGACCTTCGTGATGATCTTCCTCATCTTCGGGGCCTTCCTTGAGAAGAGCGGCGCGGGCGACTGGTTCATGAGCGTGGCTCAGGCTTTCACGGGCACCACGCCCGGCGGCCCGGCTCAGATTGCCGTGGTGAGCTCCGCGCTGTTTGGCTCCATCAGCGGCTCGGCCGTGGCCAACGTCTACGGCACAGGGACCTTCACCATTCCTCTGATGATGAAGATCGGCTATCAGCCGTACTTTGCCGGGGCCGTCGAGGCCGTGGCCAGCTCCGGCGGGCAGATCATGCCCCCCATCATGGGCGCCGGGGCGTTTCTCATGGCGTCTTTCCTTGGGCTTCAGTACCGCGACGTGATGATTGCGGCCATCTTCCCCGCGCTGCTGTACTACGGCGCGCTGTTCCTGATGGTGCGTCTGCGCGCGCTCAAGATGGGGCTGAAGGGGCTGGACCCCTCGGAACTGCCCTCGAAACGTGATGTTCTGAGCCGGTTCTACATGATCGCCCCCATCGTGGGCCTGATTGCCTTCCTGCTCATCGGCTATACCCCCATGAGGGCGGCCCTGCTGGGCATTGGTCTGGCGTGGCTCGTGTCCTTCTTCAACTTCAGGCCGGACACCACGCCCCAGGCAAAGAGGCTTGCCTGCCTGACGGCGTTCATCTCCATCGCGCTGGCGGCGCTGTTCGTCATGAAGCCTGAGCTGGCGGAGATGGCCCCTTCCCGCTGGCGCTTCGTCATTATCTGCATCTATGTCCTTGCCGCCTCGGTTTTTAACCCCGGAATGAATACACGGGAGGTCATCGACGCGGTGGAGAAAGGGGCACGGGGCATTCCGCTGGTGTGCGTTGCCTGCGCCACGGCAGGCATCGTTCTGGGAGCGGTGGCCCTGACGGGCATCGGCGGCAAGCTGGTGGGCTTCGTCATCTCCTTTGCCGGGAACGTGCCGCTGCTGGCGCTGGTGCTGGTGATGCTCATCGCGACATTCCTGGGCATGGGCCTGCCCACCACGGGCGCCTACATCCTGGCGGCGGCGCTGGGCGCGCCTATCCTGGTAAAGCTGGGCTTCCCGCCCATCGCGGCCCACATGTTCGTGTTCTACTACGCCATTATCTCCAACATCACGCCGCCCGTGGCCCTCGCGGCCTACGCGGCCAGCTCCATAGCGGACGCAAACCCCAACCGGACGGGCTTCCAGGCCATGCAGCTTGGCTTTTTGGCCTACGTCGTGCCCTTCGCCTTCTGCTATGACCCCGGTCTGCTGATGCAGGGGAACGCCATGCAGATCGGCCTTGCGCTGGTCAGCGGCATTGGAGCGGTTTTCGCTTTTGCGGGAATGTGGATGGGCTATCTGTCCGGGCCGCTGAATCTTCTGGCGCGCGTGGCCCTGTGCGCCTCCGGCGTGCTGTGCCTCACCGTGTGGCCGGCCGCAACCATTGCGGGACTGGCGCTGCTTATCGCGGTGTACTTCCTCACAGGGCGCAGACAGAAGGCAGCGGCCTGAACAGAAGGGAGGGGAAAACCCCTCCCTGTTTTTTTCTTTAGAACATCTTCTTCCACCACAGCCAGAGGGTGGCTGCGGCGCTGACCCCGACAGAGATAAGAGCAACAATCAGGAATCCGTAAGGGTGATCAGCAAAGGGGACCCCCACATTCATGCCCCACAGCCCCGACATAAGCGTTGGAATAGAAAGGATAATGGTGACGACCGCCAGGAATTTCATGACGATGTTCAGGTTGTTGGAGATGATGGAGGCGGCGGCGTCCATCATTCCGCCTAAGACGTCGCTGTAGACCCGCACCATGTCATAGGCCTGATCGTGCTCGACGATCACGTCCTCCAGCAGGTCCTCGTCCTCCTCGCGCAGCTTGACCAGCTCCTGGAGCTGCGGATTGCGAAAGGCCCTCACCAGCTTGTCGGTGGCAACGCGGTTGCTGCGGATGGAGCCTTTACAAGACAGCGATGACCTATCTTCAATACCTCAACGAGATGAACCGTATGTCCGACTCCATCGAGAAATCCATGCGCAAGGCGATGAAGAACGAGGAGCTGTTCCGGTTGATGGACCTGCAGAAGGGCATGACGTTCTTCACAGGCTCCATCCGCAGCAACCGCGTTGCCACCGACAAGCTGGTGAGGGCCTTTCGTAATCCGCAGCTCCAGGAGCTGGTCAAGCTGCGCGAGGAAGACGAGGACCTGCTGGAGGACGTGATCGTCGAGCACGACCAGGCCTATGATATGGTGCGAGTCTACAGCGACGTCCTGGGCGGTATGATGGACGCCGCCGCCTCTATTATTTCCAACAACCTGAACATTGTCATGAAGTTCATGGCCGCCGTCACCATCATTCTCTCCATCCCGACGCTCGTGTCAGGGCTGTGGGGAATGAACGTGGGGCTGCCCTTCTCCGAACATCCCCAAGGTTTTATTATTGTCTCCCTTATCGCCATTTTTGCCAGCATCGCGGCCTCCTTCTGGCTGTGGTGGAAGAAAATGTTCTGAATCCGGATAAAGCAACAGGGAGGGGGGACCCTCCCTGTTACTTGTCGAATCAGGCCACGGCCTTCTGTCCGCGCTTTGAGAGAATGTGCACCGCAATGAGCA
>JAIKZX010000156.1 GCA_024681935.1 Fretibacterium sp. | reverse complement strand
TGTTTTACTGCAACAAAAAATCTTAAGGAAGGTAGGTGTTCAGGCATGGGAAAACTGGCAGGAAAAAAGCTGCTTTTGCTGGGTGAGCGCGATGGCGTTCCCGGACCCGCCATGGAAGCATGTCTGAAGGACAGCGGCGCTGAGATCATCTTCTCTGCGACCGAGTGTTTTGTCTGAACCGCCGCGGGTGCGATGGACCTGCAGAACCAGCAGCGCGTTAAGGATGCTGGTGAGAAGTACGGGACGGACTGCGTTGTGATTCTTGGTTCCTCCGACGCTGAGGGCGCGGAGATTTATGCCGAGACGGTCACAGCAGGCGATCCGACTTTCGCAGGACCCCTCGCCGGAGTCTCGTTGGGACTCCCTGTATATCACGTCTTTGATCCTGTGATTCGTGCCGAGTGCGATTCGACAGCCTGGGAAGAGCAGATCAGTATGATGGAGATGGTACTTGACCCAGAGGCGCTGGCCGCTGCCGTTAAAGGTATGCGCGATCAGTACAGCAAGAACGCAATCGAGTAACGGAATGAAATAAGTAATAAGAAGGCTCAGGCTTGTCCTGGGCCTTTTTAATAAAAAAAATGAGGACTAACAATTTCTCATACAGGATTTTTTTTGACCGCGTGTTTGATCCGATAGCCCTCTACCGCGTCAGGGGGGAACGCCCCGTGGATGCGGGATCCGTGGTGTTCTTTGATGTGAATGCAGCCTACGAGCGTGTGATGAAGGTGAATGGCGAGGACATCATCGGGCGGAGTTTCCTCGACGTGTGGCCGATGGCGGAAGCCCGCTGGTCAAGCATCGTTGTGGACTGTGTGAATAAGGGCTGCCTTATGCGCTGCGAGGGAGAGAGCCGCGATGCCCGGGCTTACCTTGAGGCGGTTGCTTTCCCCCTGGCTGAGGATATGGCTGCGGCAGTTTTTCTGGATATGACGGCATGGAAACGCTCGGAAAAAGCTCTCAGGCATTCCCGGGAGGAACTCCGGGCGCTGGCGGCGCAGCTCACATTGAGTGAGGAAAACACCCGCCGTGCCATTGCCATGGATCTCCATGACCATATCGGTTACGAGCTGGTGTCTCAGCTCAATGGTCTGAGGTCGCTTCAGAACCGCGGGCTGCCTCCGGATGCAGAGGCGGAGATTCGTTCTCTGATTGAAAATACTGAGAAAATTATTGAAGGCACCCGAAGCCTTGTGTTTGAGCTGAGTCCCCCTGCCCTGAAGGAGATAGGGCTGAACCCGGCGCTGGAGATGCTGGCGAGGACGCTTCTGGAGCCTCACGGCATCCAGTGGGAATTCAGTTCAAAGGGGACGATGGAGAAATATGATATTGACGATGCCATCTGCGTCCTTCTTTACCGCATGACGCGGGAGCTGCTGTTCAACGTCATCAGGCACTCCGGGGCGACGCGTGTCAACATCGCCGTGAACCGCACACCCCAGAAGGTTACGGTTATTGTCGAGGACAACGGATGCGGCTTCAGGAAGGACTTCCGTCTTGACGGTCCCAGCCGCGCAAGGCATCTGGAAAATTCCAACGGAGAGCTTGCGCATGGCTTCGGCCTGTTCAGCATCCGGGAACGCCTTCTGCCCATTGGAGGCAGCGTGAAAATTGTATCAGCCCCCGGTGATGGGGCAATGATTGTAATGACTTGCCCCCTGAGGCTCCAGGGGACGTTGCCCCCGGACGAGGAATAGAGCAGGGGAGGTTTCGATGATCCGTATCATTCTGGCGGATGACCACGACATTTTTCTTGAAGCCATGAAGGAACTGGTGAGCAAGTTCCCCGACCTTGAAATTGTCGGGCTGGCCCACGACGGGATTCAGGCTGTTGAACAGACGGCAGAAATGATGCCGGACATTGTGCTGATGGACATGGCCATGCCTCATTTGAATGGAATTCAGGCAACGCATCAGATCCATGAGAAATTCCCTGACGTCAGCGTGCTTATTCTTTCCATGCACAACGACAGGGAATTTCTTGTGGAAAGTCTCAAAGCGGGGGCCCACGGCTATATTCTCAAGGAATGCACCTCCGAGGAACTGTATCTGGCCGTTCAGCGTGTCGCGGGGGGGCAGTATTACATTGCCCGGTCCGTGCTTCCCATGCTTATCAGAGATTACCTCCGCCTGCTGAAAAATGAGGAGAAGGCGCCGGGCAGCAATACGCTGTCAGCCCGGGAGATGGAGATATTGAAACTGCTGGCCGGCGGGCTGAACTCCAAACAGATTGCCCTTCAGCTTTCCATCAGCAAGAATACCGTGGATACTCACCGCCGCCGCATTCTCGACAAGGTGGGCTGCAACAGCCTTGTGGATCTGACGCGCTATGCCATCCGCAACGGTTACCTGTAGAGGCCCCTCCGGCTTGTGAGAGGGGTTCCTTTTCCACCATAATCTGAAGAGACATTCCTGAGCAAACTCCGGAATTTTTGGGACAATACGCGTTCTTTCTGTGTCTCTCCCCTGTTAAATGAGACTTTTCTCCTTTTTCCCCTTCCTCCTGCTCCTGAAAAACAACCCTCCGGCATGAGGCCGCGGTCTGTCGTCAAAGGACAGGGAAAATCATTGATTTTACCCGGATTTTGAATCTCCTGAACAGAGGCGCTGCCGTCCGCTGGGGGGTGCCGGAACCCCTGAAGTTCTGCTGGCATTATCCGCTTTGACGGAGACGATAACAGGCATTAAAATTGTAAAGTATCCGCTGCGGGCGGAGAGCATCGTCCGCAACATTTGCGGCATTGCCTTATGGAAGGATACCGCCGGCCCTGAAGGAGTTAAACAGTTCAGGCGCATCCTGTCTGAATCTGTTCATGAAGGTTGTTAAGAATGGAAATCAGCAAAACTCAGGACAGGAATGACGCAATCGAGTAACATAGATTTAAAAAAACACTGTCAAGGCTGGGGTGGCTCCCGGGCCTTTTATGTTGTTGCATAGTATGTTAATATACAAACAGTTGACAGGGGAAGAAGGGGCTTCCTCCATGTTCCTTGCCCGGGTGCAGGATGTGCGGTGAGAGCTGGGACATTTCAGAAGACGCAACAACAAACAAAAGTACCCAGGCCAGACTGCTTTGGGTACAATGTACTATAATGGAGCTGGCGTTGTCAGGAGCTTTTAACGCCGTTAGGTGGTATAGCCAGGCTGTTGGAGAAGGAGACGTCTGGGCACAGTATTATCTGGGCGCTTTGTACCGCAATAGGCTGGAAGTGGAAGGGGCCATCGAAAAGGCCTGAATTGTATCAAGGGACCAGTGAACAGGGGCATATCGAGGCGATAAAGGCCCCTTAAAATCATGTTTAAAGTACGTTTTTGATTATGCAACGAAGCGGAGCAAAGGGGAGTCAATCTCTATGGCAGAACAAACGAATGAAGACCTAAAAAAAGAATGGCTCTACAACGCCGTCCTGGATATAAAAAAGAACGCCAACACAGAGAGCGATCTCAACGATCTGATAAGGCAGTTAAAAGAGCTTGTGCCGTACAGGGATTCCGAGGCGCTCCTTCAGGAAGTTGAGAACACGCTGAAGCTGGAACACAGCTATCAGGCGGCTTTGGAGGCTGAAGCCCATTTCCAGGCTGACTACGAGGCCGACGACTATGACGAAGATGATCTCAAAGAGCTTATCAGTTCTTTTGAGGTTTTGGGCCAATACAAGGACGCAGCCGACTATGCAGCGAAAGCTCAGAAGCTGCTGGATGATATGCATGCCGCGCAGAAAAAGAAGAAAACCACAAAGATTATCGTCGTGGCTGCAGTTCTCGTGGTCAGTGCTGTTTTGTTTTTTTATGAAATGCAGACAAGCCGGAATGAGTTCGATGAAATGCTATCAAAGGCAGAACAGGGAGATATCCTGATACAGCATCAGTTAGGTGATATGTATTACAATGGGGAGGGTGTCCAGGTAAATTATAAGGAAGCTGTCCGCTGGTATCGCAAGGCGGCGGAACAGGGGCATGCCCAGGCACAATACAAACTGGGGGAAATGTACTACAACAATCAGGGCGTTGAAAAAGGGATTCCCCAGGCAGTGGAATGGTATCGCAAGGCGGCGGAGCAGGGGCATGCCCAGGCACAATATAAACTGGGCGGTTCTTACTATAACGGATGGGGAGTCACCAGAGATTATAAACAGGCTCTAAAGTGGTATCGCAAGGCAGCGAGACGGGGAAACGCCGAGGCCCAAACCGCCGTAGGAAATATTTTCTACAATGGAACCGGCGTGCGAAGAGATTATGCGCAGGCAATCTTTTGGTACAGCCAGGCTGCGGAACAGGGGTACTCCTGGGCACAGTATTATCTGGGCAATATGTACCGCAATGGGCTTGGCACAACAAAGGACCTTCCGCGGGCCAGGGAGCTGTATCAAAAAGCCGCTGAGCAAGGCCACCTGGGGGCAATGAGAGCCTTAGAGCACATCAGAGGTCTTTAAAAATTATTACTGATTCGCCCTTTCATAGAGGGCGGCCAGCATCTCCGCTGTGACGGAGCCTGCCTGGTTGTAAATCACCTCACCCTTCCGGTTCAGGACAATGGTCTGGGGGATGGTTGATGAGCCATTGACGACAGCCCAGACCAAATCCTCTTCCGTGTCCACTGCAAAAGGAATTATCCAACCCTTTTTGGCGACATACTCCGCCGGACTGTCCGTCGTCAGAGAGGAGTGAACCGCGACCATTGCGATGTCGCCTTCGTGCGCCCGATAGAGTGCGTCAAAGTACGGAAGTTCCTGAACGCATGGCGTGCAGTACGTTGCCCAGAGGTTGATGAAGACCACTTTTCCTCTTGTATCGGCCAGGTGAAATTCTTTCCCATTCAGGCATTGAATTTTAAAATCCCTCAGATGCTGGCCCGTTTCATAGCCTGTGGACTCATTGTTGCCCGGAATGTTGTAACCCAGCAGCGCTACGAACAACACCACCAGGGCCACTCCCCAGCCCCACCGGCGCGTGGATGCTTTCATCCCGGTGTCCCCCACCCTGACTCCTCTCCCCAGGCTAAAGGCGACAGCCTTTTGGGGACAGACCTCAACGCACTCACCACAACTGATGCACTCGCTGTCCCCCACACAACGCACGTCCATGTGGCAGCTTTGGACACATTTTCCACAGTGGTTGCACAGGTTGCTGTCCACCTTCACTCCAATGACATTGAAATGATTGAAAAGACCGTAAAGAGCCCCCAACGGGCAGAGGAACCGGCAGAAGGAACGATAGCAGAGGACGCAGGCCAGGCCAATGGCCAGCATGATGATGAACTTGCCGGTAAAGAGAGCCCCCAGCATGCTGAACATCCCCGCGTTGACAGGGTTTGAAAGCAACCCGACGGCGCCCTCCAGCGTACCCGCCGGACAAATGAATTTACAGAAGCCCGGCATGGGGATATCATGCCAAAGACCGTACCACAGTGGAATCAGAATCGTGAAAACGGTAAGAATGAGATATTTGACATAAGAAAACAATCGTGTGAAACGGGATTTTGCGATTTTCAGCGTGGGAATTTTGTACAGGAGCTCCTGAACAAAACCCACCGGGCAGAGCCAGCCGCAGACTGTCCGTCCCAGAAGCACGCCGTAAAGCATGAGGATACCAATCACATACCACCCCGCCCGGTGACCGGCGGACCCCAGCGCATTCTGGAGAGAGCCCAGCGGACAGGCTCCTATCGCCCCGGGGCAGGAATAGCAATTCAAGCCGGGAACGCAGGCAAACTTTGTCCCCCCCTCATAAATATTCCCCTCGATGAACCCTTTCAGATGCGCGTTGTACAACAGGGCGCTGTAAAGCTGCATCAGGCGTCTCGCCGTCGTGCAGCCAGTCACAGTGGGAACTCCATTAGAGTGGCTGGAATCCTTTTCCCTAACCAAGGCCGATACACTCCGTGCATATTTTCACGGCTTTGTAGAACACATCACGCGCACTGCCGTTGAGGACACCAGCAACGATGAGAACAATCGCAGCCATTATCAGTGCCGTTCTAACTCTCCTCACCGTTTTGCCGGGCTGAAGGGGATGGGAGGCAAGAAGTGCACGGTTATTCTTCACAGCCCCCGCAGACTGATTCCTATCCCGGGCAGCCCCTCGCTGGGTGGGAGTGAAAAACATCCCCATCGCCGTCAGACACAGAAACACGAAAAATATCGGGGCAATGGGCGTAAACTTTTCTGCAGCCTTTTCCGAGGTATAAATCCACTCCAGGGGATGCTCCGCCCTGCGGGCAGCACCCTCCCGATACAGGGACACAGCTCCTGCCGCCAGCTGTACTGTCAGCAAAACGCAGAGCGCTGTCTGAATAATCAGGTATAGTTTCGATCCCCTCATACTCTCTTACTTGGACTTTTTCAGGGAGATGAGCACATCGCAGTAAACATCCAGTGTCTTAAACACCTCCGTGTTCATCTCATAACCAGCGGGGACCTTGAGTACATGAATTTCATAGCACTTGCCCTCTGGCATATCAAAGGCCGCCAGCCCCTGGACGTTGGTTTTGCCGATATTGCAGACCGTGTCGTCGCAGAACTGGACTGCGATGTCCTTCACAGGACCGTCGTCGTCAGAAACATAGACCCGGAAGAGGCGTTCACCGTTGGGAGAGGGGGTGGTATCCGTCGCAGCAGCCCAGGACGGAAATGCTGTCAAAATCTCCAGGCACAGCGCCAGCAAAGCAACAATTTTTTTCATATTACGAACAACTCCACTCATTTATATTTGAATTTTTTTGCAATCCAAGGTCAGACGGGCCTTCCTGGGTCTCAGTGTCAGGACGTACTTCGGGCACCTGCTGCACTGTGCCTCTCCGCCTGAAAAAAGCAAAGAAAGCCACAACCCAAATTCCTGTAACCCGACTTAAATCCGCAAGACATCAAGTTTCCATACACCTCGACGTCGTCCATAATTAACTTTAGTATAGCATATTATTAACAGTACGACTGATTGCTTATCAAAAGGGAAAAAATGAGCCATTGAAATTTGTCATTAGCGCCTTCACTACGTTATAATAGTTACAGGATGGGCTCTGCCCGCTGAAAAGACAAAAAAGGAGGCAATAAGAATGAAAAAGTACGTTTGCACCGTTTGCGGCTATGTCTATGACCCTGCTGCGGGCGACCCCGATTCAGGGATTGCGCCGGGGACGGCTTTTGAGGATATCCCCGACGATTGGGTTTGTCCATTATGCTCCGTGGGGAAAGACATGTTTGAGGCTCAGTAATAGTGGTAGGGAGAGCATTTAGCTCTCCTTTATATTTTTATCTTCCAAAGCGTAAAAAAAAGGAGCGAAAGGGAAGTAATAAACTTCACTCTCGCTCCTGATTTTAATTCTGGCAGAGACCTGCTCTCCCGTGTGTACCCCACACAGTACCATCGGCGCTCACAGGCTTAACTTCCGGGTTCGGCATGGATCCGGGTGTGCCC
>JAIKZX010000180.1 GCA_024681935.1 Fretibacterium sp. | reverse complement strand
GACAAGGGCTTGAGCGGAATGTGTGGAGGTCGGTGGAGGTCTCTCCTATAACTCCCCTTTAGGGCTGTTTTTTAGCAGAAAAAACGCCTATAGAGAGGTTTATGTATAGACCTCCACCGACCTCCACAAAAAGCAAAAAATGACAGATTTGACGGGGGATTGAGCGATATGAGAGAAAAAGCGATTGAAAAGAAACTTGTGATGGTAGCGAAACGGCATGGCGGTATGGCGGTGAAATTCACCTCTCCCGGCACAAACGGGATGCCTGACCGCATTGTGCTTCTACCTGGTGGCAGAATGGGATTCGTAGAACTGAAGGCTCCGGGAAAGAAGCTGCGGCTGGTGCAGGAACTTCGGATGCGTCAGCTTCGGCGGCTTGGATTTTTCGCCACCGTGGTGGACGGTTTGGAGCAGATCGGGGGTGTGATTGATGAGATACAAGCCACATAACTATCAAACTTACGCTACACACTTCATAGAGGATCACAGGGAAGCCGCGGTTCTGCTGGATATGGGCGTTGGGAAAACGATCATCACGCTGACTGCCATCGACGCCCTTGTTCGGGACCTCTTTGACGTCAGCCGGGTTCTTGTCATCGCCCCCCTTCGCGTGGCGAGGGACACGTGGCCAGTGGAGCTCAAGAAATGGGAGCATCTGAAGGGGCTGACATATTCTGTCGCAGTTGGGACAGAGGATGAACGGCTGGCTGCTCTTCGGGAAAGGACGGTTATCCACATTATCAACAGGGAGAATGTGGATTGGCTTGTTAATAAAAGCGGCATCCCTTTCGATTACGACATGGTGGTCATCGACGAGCTGTCGAGCTTCAAGTCCCACCAGACAAAGCGGTTTCGGGCTTTGATGAAGGTGCGCCCAAAGCTAAAACGCATCGTCGGGCTGACGGGGACGCCGTCAAGCAACGGGCTGATGGACCTCTGGGCGGAGTTCCGCCTGCTGGACATGGGAAAGCGGCTGGGGCGGTTTATCGGGCAGTATCGTGAGACTTACTTCAACCCGGACAAGAGGAACCAGCATATGATCTTCAGCTACACACCAAAAGCTGGCGCAGAGGAAGAAATATATCGTCAGATCTCGGACATCACGATATCCATGCGGGCACGGGATTTCCTTGAAATGCCGGAGCGCATCGAAAGCGAGGTGGTCGTTGCCCTTTCCGAGAAGGAACGCCAGCGTTATGAGCGCATGAAAACGGAGATGGTCCTTGAGCTTGGCGGCACGGAAATCGACGCCGTGAGCGCGGCGGCTCTCTCAAACAAGCTCCTGCAGATGGCCAACGGTGCCGTCTATGCTGAGGATGGGAACTCTACCGAGCTACACTCTCGAAAGCTGGACGCTCTGGAAGATATCATCGAGGCGGCGAACGGGAAGCCGCTGCTTGTGGCTTACTGGTACAAGCACGACCGGGAGCGCATCATGGCGCGGTTTGACGCGCGGGACATCAAAACGAGCGCGGACATCAGCGACTGGAACGCCGGGAAAATCCCCGTGGCGCTGATCCATCCGGCGTCAGCAGGGCACGGGCTGAACCTTCAGGAGGGCGGTTCGGCGCTGGTGTGGTTCGGATTGACCTGGAGTCTTGAACTTTATCAGCAGACAAACGCGCGGCTTTGGCGGCAGGGGCAGAAAAGCACGGTGGTGATCCAACACATAATCGCCAAAGACACTATCGACGAGAGGGTCCTGGCTACACTGGCTAAGAAAGACAGGACGCAGGCTGCGCTGATCGAGGCGGTCAAAGCGGAATTAGGGGGCGAAAACAATGGAACCATATGAGGAACTGGCGAACGCCATCATCCTTCTGGCGGTGAAGGACTGGCGGATGGCGGCGAAAACGCTGAAAAGGAAGCCGGACAACGCCTGGGCGTGGCAGATAAAGCGGGAATGCGTGGCGTTCTTCCGGTCACAGTGGTTCGGGAGACTAACGCGTGTAGACGGGATCATGCTTTTAGAGAGACTGGAAAAGGAGGCAGAGAGCCGTGACGAGCAAAGAATTTCTGCGGCAGGCCTATCGGCTTGATCAGCGGATACAAAGCGACATTGAGGAGTTGGCGCGGCTTCGGGCGATGTCCGTAGGCATCTCGGCACCCGTCTCCGGGGAAAAGGTGCAGGCGAGCCTTCCCTCAGACGCGCCTTTCGCCAGGTGTGTAGAAAAGATACTCCTGCTGGAAGAGAAGATAAACGCGGAGATCGACGTCCTCGTCGGGCTCAAGGAGCAGATACGGGGGGTCATCGCGGCGGTTTCCAACACGGACGAGCAGATGGTCCTCCGCTGCCGGTATGTCCATAACATGACCTGGGAGGAAATCGGGAGCGAGATGAAGGCAAACGCGCGGACGGTCCGGCGGTGGCACGGGGCAGCCCTTCTTCACGTGGTCATGCCCAAAAATCCAATTAAAATTTGAAATCTGCCCTAAAATGTCCAGCTTTGCCCTATGACGCCCACCTGCCGTTTGTGATATAGTATTCTCGGCAGAAAAGTCAGGAAGGCCCCGCGCACAAAACACGCGGGGCTTTTTCATTGGAGGGGGCAGTGCGATGCCGAGAAAAGCACAAAAGCCTTGCAAATATCCCGGCTGCCCGAAGCTGA
>JAIKZX010000169.1 GCA_024681935.1 Fretibacterium sp. | reverse complement strand
CCCCTGAGCTTAAATCCTTGGGGTTTCAGGGGGTCTTTTCCCCCTGAGCCTCAATTTGTGTGATGGGAGGGTTTTATCCTGTGTCTGATGTCCCGGCGGGAGAAGGACGGACAGGAGGAGTACGCGGATTGTCTTCACTGGTCAGGCGGCCAGCAAAGCGGGTTTTCGTTAACCAATGCCCCTGCCCCTGCTCCTTCCCCTGTTCCTGTTCCTTTTCCTTCTCCTTCTCACATAAGAAAAAAAAGAAAGGGGGAAGAAAATTATCTAAAAAGTCAAAAA
Organism: Fretibacterium sp.; assembly: GCA_024681935.1. Taxonomy (GTDB): domain Bacteria; phylum Synergistota; class Synergistia; order Synergistales; family Aminobacteriaceae; genus JAFUYV01. Next base: position 19,141 of record JAIKZX010000169.1, on the reverse strand, counting down.
AAAGAAATCGGTTTTGGGCGTCAAAGGGATTTAACCCGGATGGGAAGAGGGTTTGAGGTACACCTCATGGTATACCAATGCTCCTGCTCCTGCTCCTTATCCTAATCCTGATCCTTATCCTGATCCTTATCCTTCTCCTTCTCACATAAAGAAAAAAAAGAAAGGGGGAAATAAATAATTTAAAAAATCTAAAAAATCAAAAAACAAGGAAAGGCAAAAAGACAAAACCGGGTTGGCGCTGACAAAAAAAGAGGGGCCAGGAGAACCGGCCCCGTCTCATTCTGCTTGTGCTTTACGCTCCCTGCCCCAGGTAGGCGGCGCGGATGTCGGGGTCCTGAAGGAGATCTCCGGAGTTCCCCTCCTTGAGGAGCCGGCCCGTCTGGAGCACATAGGCCCGGTGGGACAGGAGAAGCGCCTGCTTCGCGTTCTGCTCCACCAGGAGGATGCTGACACCCTGCTCGTTGATGCGGCGCAGCTCTTTAAAGATATCGCGAATGACGATGGGAGCCAGGCCCAGCGACGGCTCGTCCAGAAGCAGAACGCGCGGCCGGGCCATCAGCGCGCGGGCAATGGCCAGCATCTGCTGCTCGCCGCCGGAGAGCGTGCCGGCAAACTGCCTCAGGCGCTCCCTGAGCCGCGGAAACAGCGAGAACACCCAGTCGAAATCCTTCTGAATGTCCGCCTCCTGCCGGGTGAAGGCCCCGATGCGGAGGTTCTCCTCCACCGTCAGGGGGGCAAAGACGCGGCGCCCCTCCGGCACCAGGGCAAGCCCTCCCTGCACGGCCTTCCAGGTCCGCGTGGAGAGGGGGGAGCCGTCCAGCAGAATGGTGCCGCCCGCCAGCTTCACCATGCCCATCAGCGCGTTCATGAAGGTGGACTTGCCCGCGCCGTTGGCCCCGATGACCGAGACGATCTCCCCCTCCATGAGCTTCAGAGAGAAGCCGGAGAGCGCCGCGATTGCGCCGTAGTTCACCCGAAGGTCCTGAGCCTCCAGCAAAACCTTTCCCGTTCCGGCCATCATACCGCCTCCCCTTCCGCGTCATCCCCGCCCAGGTAGGCCGCCAGGACCTCCGGGTTGTTCTGAATGTCGTCCTTTGAGCCCTCCGCGATCTTCGCTCCAAAGTTCAGGCAGATGATGTGAGGGCATATCCGCATGATGAGGTCCATGTGGTGCTCGATGACCAGCGTGGTGAGGCTGAAGTCCCGGTGGATGCCGGTGATGAGGTCGTTCAGGGCAAAGACCTCATCCGGGTTCATGCCCGCCGCGGGCTCGTCCAGCATCAGCAGCCTGGGGCCCAGCGCCAGGGCCCGCGCAATCTCCAGCCGCCTCTGCATGCCGTAGGGCAGCGTTCCCGCCGCCTGCTCCGCCCGGTCTGCCAGCCCCACGCGGTCCAGCAGCTCCATCGACGTCCGGCGCAGTTTCTGCTCGACGCTCCCCCACCGCCCGATGTGCAGCGCAGACTCCACGAAGCCGTAGAAATACCCCTCCGCGGGGCGTTCCTCGCGGCAGCGGTTCTGCGCGGCGGTCATGACGTTCTCCAGCGCGGAGGAACGGGCAAAGAGCCGGAGGTTCTGGAAGGTCCGGGCGATGCCCAGCCGGTTGATCTGGTAGGCGCGGAGGGCCGTGATGTCCCGGCCATAAAAGCGGACGCCGCCCGATGTGGGAGAATAGACGCCGGAGATGATGTTGTAAACCGTCGTCTTGCCCGCGCCGTTGGGCCCGATGATTCCCGTGAGGGAGCCCTCCGGGATCTGAAAGCTCACGTTATCCAGCGCCAGGACGCCGCCAAAGCGCATATTCACGTTTGAAAGTTCAAGGACGATTGTGTTCTCCATCTTCAGCTCCTCCTTCCCTTTCCAAAACGGGGAAGAAAGTCCCAAATCTCCCGGTTGCCCAGCAGGCCCTCCGGCCGGAAGACCATGATGACGACAAGCAGCAGGCCATAGATGAGCATGCGGTACTGGGAGATGTCGCGGAAGTATTCCATGATGATCGTGATGGCGGCGGAGCCCAGCAGGGTTCCCGTCATGGAGCCCAGCCCGCCGAACACCACCACGGCGGTGAGCTCCGTGGACTTCATCATGTCGAACATGGAGGGCTGGATAAAGCTCATATAGCCTCCCAGCAGCCCGCCCGCGATGCCGCAGTAGAACGCGGAGATGAGCAGGGCCTTCATGCGGGAGTGGGGCGTGTTGAAGCCCAGCAGCGAGGCCGCCACGCCGTCATCCCGCGAGGCGCGGAGCTCCCGCCCCAGGCGGCCGTCCAGCAGGTTGAACATCAGGATCGTCAGAACCGCGAATAGGGTCACCGCAATGCCCCGCGTGGTGTAGGGGTCAATGCCGGGGAAGCCCCGGGCCCCCCGCGTGAAGGACTGCCAGTTCTCCAGGATAAGACGGATGGCCTCGCCCAGGCCGATGGAGGCGATGGCGTAGTAGTCCCCCGTCAGGCGGAGCGTCGGCACGCCGATGAGCCATGCCACAAGGATGGCGATCAGGCCGCCGGCCAGCAGCGCCGGGAGCCAGTGGACGCCGTAGCGCACGGTGAGGATGGCCGTCGTGTAGGCCCCAAGGGCCATGTAGGCTGCGTGGCCAAGGGTGAAGATGCCCGTGAAGCCCGTCAGGATGGAGACGCCCATCGCCGCCACGCAGTTGATGCACAGCAGGATGACGATTCCCTCCTGATACCCGCCAAGGGGATAGAAGGCCAGCCCCAGGCTCAGGGCGATGATGCCCGCGCTGATGAAAAGGGTTTTTTTCATCTCAAGCTATCCCCCTTGCTAAATTTTCTCGCTGACAGGCCGCCCAAAGAAACCCGCGGGGCGGACCAGCAAAATCAGCACCAGCAGGGAGTAGACCACCAGGTCGCGCATCTGGCTGCTGATGAAGCCCGCGGTGAGCATCTCGGCAAGGCCTAAGATCAGGCTGCCCAGCACCGCGCCGGGCAGGGAGCCCAGCCCCCCGATGACGGCCGCAATGAAGGCCTTTGTCGTGATGCTGCCCAGCTGAGGATAGAGGCTGTAGCGCACGGAGAGGAAGATGCCCCCCACGGCGGCCAGGAGCCCCGCCACAAAGAACACGAGAGCGATGAGGAACGTGACGTTGACGCCCATCAGCCCCGCGGTCCGAAGGTCGCAGGCCGCGGCCCGTATCGCCAGCCCCCAGCGGGTGCGCGTGAGGAAGAACTGAAGCAGCACCAGGAACACCGCCGCAACCACCAGCGAGAGGATATCCGACGCGCTGACCGTCACTCCCCCGCCGAGCTCAAACACGCCCGTGGGGAAGGTGCTCTGCGGCAGGGCGCGGATACGCCCCCCGACGGTGACGACGAAGATATTTTCAATCACGATGTTGACGCCCATCGAGGCGATGAGCAGATAGAGCGTGATGGGGGTGCGCTCGCGGATGGGTTTGTAGGCCAGCCGCTCGGTCAGGACGGCAACCAGCCCGGAGGCTGCCAGCGCGCCGGCCATGGACACGGCGGTGTTGTAGCCCCACTGGGTCAGAAGGAAGTAACAGGCGTAGCCCCCCACCACTAAAAAGCCCCCGTGGGCGAAGTTGGAGAAGAGCAGAATGGAGTAGACCAGAGAATATCCCACGGCGATGAGCGCGTAAACGGAGCCGAGGGAAAGGCCGTTGATGATCTGTTGAATCAGAGTGGACAGGCTGAAGCTCAAGGGTCATCCTCTCCTCATAAAAAATAAATAGCCCCCGCTCGTAAGGGGGGCTTGAGATAACTTAACCGGGTCTCCACAGAACGCCCCGCGTTCTGTTCCGACACAGCCGGCCGAACCAGCGCCGCCCACCCTCGGGGGGGCGCAAGCTGGCCCGTCTGGCCGTTATTCCGGACGGAGCTTGGTGAAGAACAGGGCCTTCTGCTGTTTGGGATCGCAGCGGAGGATGACGCCGTCCTTGTCCTTCGGGTCGTGGTTCTCGTCCATCGTCAGGACGCAGTGCAGCAGCTTGAGGCCGGAGGTCTTCTCCAGCGCGTCGCGGACCTTCTCCGGGTCGTCGCTGCCTGCGCGCTCGATGGCGTCCTTCAGCCAGTACACGCAGTCGTAGGCCAGCACGCCGTTCAGGAACTCCTTGCACTCGGTCCCCGTGTGGGCCAGATAGCTCTCAAAGAAGCTGGTTAGCGAGGGGTCGTAGCGGTCCACATGGCTGACCCAGTAGGTGTCGCCCAGGGCGTCGCCCGCGATCTCCCACATGAAGTCGCCGTAGCCGTCGCCGCCAACGATGGGTGTGGTGATGCCCAGCTCGCGGGCCTGCTTGACGGCCAGGGGCAGGGATTTGCCCATGAAGGGGTAGATGAATACGTCCGCGCCGCTGTTCTTCATGTTGGTGAGCTGGGAGCGGAAGTCCACGTCCTCGCCGCGGAAGCCCTCGTCGGCCACGATCTTGCCGCCGAACCGCTCAAAGTTTTTGATGAAGAACTCGCGCTGGCCCTGGGAGTAGTCGCTGGACACGTCGTAGAGCAGAGCGGCCCTGGAGGCCTTCAGGCTCTGGGCGGAGAACTGCGCCATAATCGCGCCCTGATAGGGATCAAGGAAGCAGATGCGGAAGTTGTAGGGCCGCACCTTGCCGGACTCGTCAACCGTCACCTGAGGGTTGGTGGGCAGGGTCCCGATGTTGGGAACGCGGCCGCGGTTGAAGATGGGAGCCGCAGCGATGCAAAGTCCGCTTCCGTTGGGGCCGATGACGGCCGTTACCCTGTCCTGTTCCACCAGACGGCGGGCGGCGTTCACCGTGTCCTCCTGACGGGTACGGCAGTCGTACATAATGAGCTCCAGAGGCTTGCCAAGGACACCGCCGGCCTTGTTGATTTCCTCGACGGCAATCTTGACAGACTCCCACTCCGCGACGCCGTAGGCCGCGAAGTCCCCCGTTACCGCAGCGAGCTGGCCTACCTTGATGGTGTCCGCAGCGTACGCGGGCGCAGCCAGCAAAGCCAAACACGCAAGGCAAAGCACAAACTTCCTCATGTTCTGACCTCCTTAAATTGTAGCTTCACTCTCCCTATATCATATCATAAATTGAAAGCGACAGCCTTTGCCCTGCCCTTAAAACAACGCCGCGTCCCGGAATACAACCTCGCCGTTCTTCACCGTCAGCATGGGGCGGTAGATGAAAGAGCCCGTTCTGAGCTGGCACGCGGGGTCGCCGTAGGGGCGGTCGCCAAACGTGACCTCCTGTTCTTCTTTACGGAACACCGCCACGTCCGCATCGCACCCCACGGTCAGGCTGCCCGCCCGGTCCGCGATGCCCATCTGTCTTGCCGGGCTGCAGGTGCAGAGGGCGAAGATTGTTTCCTCCGGTATGCCCAGGAAGGCGTACTTGGCAAGCTGGTTAGCCATATTGAAGGCTGTGGGGCGGAGGTACATGCTGAGCTTCGTAAGGTCCGTGCCAAGGAGGTCCGGGTAAAAGCCCTCGCGGACAGAGGGTTCGCAGACCTCAAAGGAGAAGTGCGCCCGGGCGTCCGCCGCCTCAAAGAGGACGCCGCGTCTCCTCGCCTCACGGGCCGCCCTGCTCACCCGTCCGCCGTCCAGGATTGTGCTGCCCTTGTTCATATACATGTGAGTCATTACGTCTCCGGGACGGAGAAAACTCAATAGTTCGGACATCTCCCCCGGAGGGTTGGTGCAGTGGACCATCACGGGGAGGCCCAGCTTATCGCCCAGCGCCACAGTCTGCCGCAGGGGTTCATAGCCGGAAGCCCCCACGATCTCCGCGCTGGTCCGCAGCTTCAGACCTGATAAATCCGTCCTGTATTCCTCAAAAAGCTCTTTAATGGCCCCGGCGTCGAAATGCTCCGGGTTCACGTCCTCCATCTTTTCGGGCAGTGAGTCCAGGCCCGTGGAACAGACGTGAATGTACGCCTTCACCGTCAGTTTTGACTGCTCGATAAACGGCCGGTTTCGCCGGTAGGTTTCACAGCCGCAGCTTCCTGCGTCCACGACTGTCGTCACGCCGGAGGCGAAGCACACCGCCTCCGCGGGAAGGCCGATCTTCCCCAGGGGCCAGACATGGGCGTGGTGGTCAATGAGCCCGGGGGTGACCAGGCACCCCCGGACGTCGATAACGTGCGTGGCGTTTTCCCCAATCCCGGCTCGGACCTCTGCGATCCTGCCGTCGCTTATGGCAACATCGGCGACAGCGCAAAGCCCGTTGCCGGGGTCAAGGACGGTTCCGTTCTTAATGAGGACCTGGTACATTTAGCCCTCTTCCTCGGACGTGTCGAACTCCTGTCCCGCGCTCTCCGCCGCCCGTTTAGCCTTCAGGTTCATCCAGACGGTGTAGGAGCAGAACAGCACCGCGACGATCAGGAACCCGCAGGAGATGGGCCGCGTGAAGAAGACGCTCCAATCTCCGTGGCTGGCCTGGAGCGCGCGGCGAAGATTCTCCTCAAACATCTTGCCTAAAATGAAGCCGATGATGAGCGGGGTGCTGGGCATCCTGAAGCACTTGAAGAACAGCCCAAGCAGCGCGAAGAACAGCACGCAATGCACGTCGAACACCCGGCTGTTGCTGGAGTACGCCCCCACGCAGCACATCACCATAATGACGGGCAGCAGGATACGCTTGGGGATGTCCAGCAGCTTGGCGAAGATCCGAAGCCCCATGCGCTCAAAAATAAGCATGAAAACGCTGGCCACGATAAGAGCAAAGTAAATTCCGTAAACGTACTGGCCGCTCTTGTTGAAGATGAGCGGGCCGGGGTTGATGCCGTGGACCAGAAGCCCGCCCAGGAAAACGGCCGCCACGGTGTTGCCGGGGATGCCCATGCAGAGCAGCGGGACCAGCGAGCCGCCGATGACCGCGTTGTTGGCCGTCTCAGAGGCGATGACGCCGTCAATGATGCCGGTGCCGAACTTCTCCGGGTGCCTGGAGCGGCTCTTCTCCGCGGTGTAGGCCAAGAGCCCCGCCGTGGAGCCGCCGATGCCGGGCAGAATGCCGATGGCGATTCCGATGACGGAGGAGATGACTGCGTTGGGGATCTGCCGGATGAACTCCGGGATAGTGATGCCATAGCCCTTGAGGTGATAATTCTTCTGCTCCAGGTGGGCGGCCAGCCCCCGGCGGCCAAAGCCCGCAAGGATGATGTCCGTCACGGCAAAGACGCCAATCAGCAGCACCGTAATGTCAAACCCGTTGAGGAGCTGGAAGTTCCCGAAGGTGTAGCGGATGGAGGAGTCCACCGGGGCCATGCCCACCATCGCAAGGGCCAGTCCGATGAGCCCGGCAAGGAGTCCGTTCAGCATATCCCTGCCGGAGAGCGCCGCGATGATGGTGAGGGAGAACACGGCCACGGAAAAGTAGTCTGCCGCGCTGAACAGCAGGCACACGCGGGCCAGCATGGGGCTGATGAACATCAGAGCCAGAATGCCCATGATGGAGCCGATGAAGGAGTACAGGATGCCCACGCCCAGGGCGCGGCCGGCCTCTCCCTTCTCCGCCATGGGGCCGCCGTCAAACACGGTGGAGATGGAGGACGGCGTGCCGGGGATCTTCAACAGAATAGCGGAGATGAGCCCGCCGGAAATGCCTCCCATGTAGAGGCCCACCAGCGTGGCGATGCCCCGGGTGGCCTCCATGCTGAAGGTCATGGGCAGGAAGAGGACGACGGCCATGGTGGCGGACAGCCCCGGCACGGAGCCGAAGATAATGCCGATAATCGTGCCCACCCAGATAAGCAGCAGGCAGGCGGGGTTAAAGACGTTGGCTAAAGCGGCAGAAATCATAACAGACCGTCCTCCTTCTTAAAAGCCCCAGACGCCAACGGGGAGCGGCATCTTGATGACGAAGACGAACAGAGCGTCTACCGCCACCGGCAGCACCACCGCGATGAGCGCATAGAGGATTGGGCGGCGATTCTCCCGGTTGCTGAGAATCAGCATTTGAAGAAAAAGGTAGACCGCGCTGGAGACAACGAAGCCCACGGGCTGAAAGAGCAGCATATAACCCAGCATCAGGGCAATGGTGCCCAGGCCGCCCAGCATATCCTGGTCTATCCTGATTTTTTTGCTGGAGCTGGCCGACGGGCGGAAAAGCGTGATAAACAGCTTGGCCCCCGCCGCCGCCAGGATGCAGATGCCAATGAAAGTTGGGACGTAGGCGGAGCCCACGTCGGAAGCGATCTTGTGCCTGATGCCCCGGGCAAAGTAAATCATGGCCGTTCCAAAGGCCAGCATAATGACGGAACACAGCATATCCCGCGTTTTGTTGGTCATCGTATTACCTCCCCACTTTTTTTAGAGAAAACCCCGCCCCAGGGACAGGAGCGGGGAAAGATTTTTGTTAAGGCTGTTTACTTGGCAGCAAGGCCAGCCTTCAGCGCCTCAACCTCGGCGGGGTCCTCGATGTTCATCTGGGCCGCGTCACGGTAAAGCGGCTGAGCAAAGTATGTCGCCAGCACCTTGGCGAAACTGGGGTCGTCCACCACGACCTGGCGGCACAGTTCAGCCAGCTTATCGATGATGGCCTGGTCCGTGCCCTTGGGGAACTTGACCTCATACTTCTTGGCGGTCACAACCCTGTCGTAGCCCTGCTCCACAAAGGTGGGGAAGTCGATTCCCGGCACGCGCACCTTGGACATGATGCCAAGGCACACCAGGTCGCCCTTCTCGATGTAATCCTTCACGTTCATGTAGTTTGCGGCGAGGATGTCGACCTGCCCGCCCAGCATGGCGGCCATGCGGTCTCCTGCGGAGGTGCCCACGTCGATGTTGTCAAACTGCACGCCAGCCTGACGCTCAAGCATGGTGCCCACATACTCGGTCGTGGAGCCGAACACGGTGGAGTAGCGAACAGTGCCGGGCTTGGCCTTGGCCTCAGCCAGCATATCCTCAAGATTCTTCCAGCCGTGGCTGTATTGCTTGTACTCCCCGCCCTCCGCGATGGCCACCAGCGCGTAGGTCTCGTCGATGGCCACGGTGCAGCAGTTGGCGAAGTCCGCGGTGTAGCTGAAGTCCGCGATGCCGGTAGCCTCCTGCACCAGGGACGCACCCGTGTGGTTGAACAGCACACTGTAGCCGTCCGGGGCCCGGTTCATCACGTCCATGGCCGCCACGATGCCGCTGCCGCCCTGTTCGTTGATGACCACAAAGGTCTGGCCCGTGATGGCGCTGATGCGCTGGAAGAGCTGACGGCAATAGGTGTCCGTGTCACCGCCCGCTCCGTAGGGCAGAATGACGTTGACCGTCCCCGCGGGCCAGTCCGCCGCTGCGCACGCTGTGGCACACATCACAAGAGCCAGCATAACTGCAAACACTTTTTTCATCATTGTTTCCTCCTTTTATGATTTTGGGAAAGCTCTGGCTTCCCCATCCCACAAAGTGGGCTTCCTGCCGGAAATTAAAAAATTAATGGTGGAATACGTCGTCAATAATCTCGTAGCCCTTCTCGGCTATGCTCTTCTCCACCCAGGCGCGGTTGGCGGTGCCGTTCCTGGCCGCGATTAACTTCTTCTCGTCAGCCTCCTGGAACTTCCTGGCGTCCTCAAGGATGACGGCTGCGTCTTTCCGGGGGATGGCGATGACACCGTCCGGGTCGGCCAGAATGATGTCGCCGGGGTAGACCGTGATGCCGCCACAGGCGATGGGGACGTTAATCTCTCCGGGGCCTTCCTTATAGGGGCCGCCGGGAGTCGTGCCCGTGCAGTAGACCGGGAAGTCCCACTTGCCAATCTCGTCGATGTCGCGGATGGGGCCGTCAAGAATAATGCCCGCCACCTTCTTTGTGTGGTACAGGTAGGCCATCATGACCTCGCCCATCAGCGCGCGGGTGCTGTCCTCCTCGTTGGAGACGACAAGAACGTCTCCTGCCGAGCAGAAGTTCAGGGCGGCGTGGAGCGTCAGGTTGTCCCCGGCGCGGCACTTCACCGTGTAGGCCGGCCCCACCATCATCTGAGCCTTGGGGCTGCTGACCAGGCGGATACGGGGGTTCATGGCGCAGTTGCGGCTCATCACATCCGCCGTGTTGGACGCGGGGATGGACTTGAACTGCTCCATAATCTCCGGGTCAGGCATCTCACGCTTGAGGTAAATTCTCTTTCCAACAGAAGACATAGCTGATAATCCCTCCTGAGGTTTATTTGTACTGCTTCTTTTCCCAAAGGCCGTAGATGGTCTCGAACTCCTTGGGAACGACGCCGTGAAGCTCCTCATTCAGCCCAAGGGCCGCCGTGCGGGCCAGACGATTCTTCACGCCTTGAGCCACCACGGGGTCCACGCCCACGGCCTTCATGAGTTCCATTGACTCTCCCACCTCGAAGGAGCGGCGCTCCGAGTGGATGAGGTCCGCCCCGGCCATGCGAAGGGCAATATCCCTGAAGGAGTCCTTATCCATGGAGCCGGTGACAGAGTCCAGGATATAGTCCTCAATGCCGCACTTCCGGGCAAACAGCATCGTTTCCACTATAAGGGCCTCGATGCCCTTCATGAACACGCTCCGCACGAGCTTGATACGCGACGCCTCACCCACGGAGGTGTTGTCGGGGTCCTTCTTATTGACCAGACCAATCTTCATGCTGAAGGGGGTCATGAGGTCGTGCCAGCGCTTAGACCCCTTGCCGGACGCCAGAATGGGAACCTTGTGCCCCAAAGCCATCAGGGAGCCTAACATGGCGGAGTCGATGTACTCCGCACCCTTTCTGGAGAAGTTCTCCGCCTGTCTTTCCTTGATGTCCGGCAGGGCTGTCGTCACATCCACAAAGAGCTGCCCCGCCTTGGCAAAGGACAGCAGCCCCTCCGCCGTGGAGGCAGTGAACCGCGCCGGCACCGCGATAACCACAACGTCGCTGTTCTCCACAAGCTCCTTTGACGAGAACACCGCCGTGATCTTCGCGTCCTCGCAGCGCTTCAGCACTGTGTCTCGGTAGGGGCCTTCCTTGTCCAGAGCTACGTCATAGGCGCGGATGGTCTCAAAGCCCTCGCCGCGGAGCCCCTTGCCCATGTTGTATGCTGCCTCGCCGAAGCCGATGAACCCTAACGGGAATTGCCGCATGTTAATCTCCTCTCCATAACAGGATAAAGTTGTATTTTGGATTGAGGGTATTATATACTGACGCAGGTGACAATGTAAAACTATGTTTTTTTGTCAGATAGACAAAAAATATTTGTGAAGGGGTGGATTGCGTGGAGCTGAACAGCCTGTACTATTTTGCCGAGGCCGCCAGGGACCTGAACATCACCCGGACGGCGAAGCGGCTCAACATGAGCCAACAGACGTTGAGCAATCACATCGCGAGGATTGAAGAACATTACGGGGCAAAGCTGTTTTACCGGCGTCCCAGGCTGCAGCTCACTCCGGCCGGGAAGGAGGTCCTTAACTTCGCCCAGCGGCTCCGGCACGACGAGGCGAACCTGAAGGCCATTCTGGTGGACACGATACAGAGCGATGCCGGGGAGATTTCTCTCAGTGCCAGTTCCCCGCGCTTCAACTATTACCTGCCGGATGTGCTGAAAAAATTTTCGGAGCGGTATCCCAACGTGACCATCGACCTCATCGACAGGACGAGCGACGACTCCGAGAAGCTGGTGCAGAAGAACCAGGTGGATTTTGCCGTGACCGTGGACACCGATGCGGCGAGGCTGGGGCTCAACGTAAAGTCAGTTCACCCGGACCCCGTCTACTTCTGCGTCTCAGACAGGCTGCTGCATAAATATTATGGCGAGGGGACGAAGGCACTGAAGGAGAAGTCCGTGGACGGCGCGGACCTGGCGGACTTCTCGGAGCTTCCTTTCCTCATCATCACAACACGGGGACGCTTGGGGCGCCGCATTGAAGAATGTTTTCAGGAGGCGGGTTATGCCCCAAAGATTTACCTCAAGGCCACCTACACCACTATCATGAGCCCCCTGTGCAACGCGGCGCTGGCGGGGTGCTTCACATCCCACATGAACCTGAGCCGCTGGAAAAATCAAATCGACGCGGACGTGAACATTTTTCCCCTCCTTTGCCATAGCAGGCCGCTGTCCCTGGACCTTTGCGTCATCTACAACCGCCAGCGCTATCTCAACCACCACTGCCGCTGCTTTCTCGACCTGCTGGATGAGCAGTTCTCCACCATCGAGGAGGAAAAACTGACGCGCGTTGGGCATTGAAAACAGTCGGCAAATGATACAATAAAGCCATACCTTGCAAAAAAACATCGACGAAAGCGGGAGATTTTGAATGAGCATTCGCGTTCCTTTTGCGGAGATGAAGGAGACGGCAAAGAAAGCGTTTCTGAACATGGGCCTGACGGAAGAACAGGCGGAGACCTGTGCCACTGTCCACACCGAGTCCAGCGCCGACGGCGTGGAGAGCCACGGGATGAACCGCATTCCGCGCTTTGCCCGGTATGTTCAGAGGGGGTGGGTCAACATCAAGGGGACGCCCCAGCTCGTCGGGGCGAGGGGGGCCGCGGAGAACTATGACGGTCAGCGGGGCATCGGCATCACCAACGCCCTGTTCAGCGCTGCCCGCGCGACGGAACTGGCAAAAGCCCACGGCATTGGTCTTGTCGCCATCAGGAACACGACGCACTGGATGCGGGGCGGCACCTACGCCTGGAAAATGGCGGAGGCCGGCTTCATCGGAATCTGCTGGATCAACACGGAGAGCTGCATGCCTCTGTGGGGCAGCGACGTGAAAAGCGTGGGCAACAACCCCTTCTGCATCGCCATTCCCCGCGAGGACGGGGAGATTGTGGTGGACATGGCCATGAGCCAATATGCCTACGGGAAATTGGGGGTATATCGCCTGGCGGGCAAACAGCTCCCCTACCCCGGCGGCTTTGACAAAAACGGAAACCTCACATCCGACCCCGCGGCCATTGAGGAAACCATGCGGGTGCTGCCCGCAGGCTATTGGAAGGGCTCCAGCCTTGCCATCGCACTGGACCTGGCGGCGGCAGCCATTTCCGGAGGGTTCTGCGGCATAGACATGGACGAGGAAAAAAAGGGAAGCTGCACAGGCTGCTGCCAGATATACATCGCCATTGACCCCTACCTCTTCGGGGAGAAAGGCAAAACTCAGGAGATGTTCAACCGGCGCGTTGCGGCGGCGGACGCCGCTCACCCCATCGACCCCAGCCATCCTGTCCGCTGTCCCGGCGAGAACACCGTGGAACGGCGGCGGAAAAGCCACTCAGAGGGCGTTGTTGTGGACGAGGCCATCTGGGCGCAGATAAAGGCCCTTGCGGCGGGAAACATGGAAACGGAGGACATCGCCTCCCATTAGGAATGGGGAAAAAGGGCGGACAGACGGTCCCGGGCCGGGCGCTTGGGCTTAAAGGTTCACCTCGACGACCCGGATGTTGACCTCCTTGACGTTCATGCCGGTGAAGTAGCTCAAACCGGCGTGAACTTTTTGCTGAAGCATCCGCGCAATGGCCAGGGCGCTCATGTCGCCCAAATTCAGGTCAAGGACGACGTTGACAACCAGGCTGTCCTCGGCAGGAAAGGGACTGCCCCCCTCCTCAGGCACCAGCTCCAGCTCGTGGATTTTCCGGACGTGCTCCCCCAGCTCCAGCAGCCGGCGGCACATAGCGAGGAGCGCATCCGTCCCTATCGTCACCCGTCCGTCGAAGCTGAAGGGCGGGGTGACGATGGTGTTGCGTCCCTCCCCTTCCTCAGGCTCGCGGCTCTTGAAGAAGCCCTTGATCTGGCGCACCAGCTTGCCGGCAAAGTTGCGCTGTATCTGTGCCCGCGCCACAGGGACGACGTGCTGCCGCTTCTCCCGGCGCTCCTTAAGCGCTTCTTTAATCTCCTCCGGGGACGAGACGTCGGAAATCTGGATGACCTTCACTGGCTTGTTCAGGCCCAGCCGCCCGATAATCTTCTCCGCCATCCCCTCTGAGGTCGCCAGCACCATCAGGCGGCAGGGCGCGCGGGAGATGAGGTAATTCACAACCTCCTCCCGGTGCGCCGCATACTCAAAGATTGCCCGGCGGATAGCCCGGAGGCGGTTGAGCTCGGACTTGGCGCTCCGCCCCGCCATGATGCGCCCGCGAGACACCACCAGCCCGTCGTCGATAATCAGATCGACTCCGTACTGGCGCGCAACGTGCGTGGCCCGGTGGCTCTTGCCCGTCCCGGCCGGCCCAACGAAGGCGTAGACCTCAATGGACGAAAGGGGATTGGCTGTGCCCCCCTGCCCCTCTGTCACTTCTCATCCTCCGGAATCAGTTCCACGCGCCCCCCAAGGGAACGGAGCTTTTCGTCAATAGCCTCATACCCCCGCCACACGTGGATCATGTCCCCAACCCGGGTCTGGCCGGTGGCTGTCAGCCCCGCCAGAATGAGGGCCGCCCCGGCGCGCAGGTCCGTTGCCCTGACGTCGGCCCCATGAAGTTGGCTGACGCCGCTGATAACGGCTGTGTTCCCCCTGATGCGGATATTGGCCCCCATGCGGTTCAGTTCATCCGCGTAGAGGAAGCGGGCCTGAAAGACACTCTCCTCCACCATGCTGACGCCGCCGGCCAGGGAGAGCGCGGCCACCATTTGGGGCTGAAGGTCCGTCGGGAAGCCGGGGAAAGGCATCGTCTTCAGGGAAAGCGACTGGAGCCGCTGCGCGGGGAACACGGTTACAGCGTCACGGCGGACGGAAAAACGGGCCCCCGCCTCCTCCAGTTTCGCCAGCATGGAGTCAAAGTGCGCCGGAATGACGTCGGTCACTGTCACCTGCCCTCCGGTCATCACGCCCGCCAGGAGATAGGTGCAGGCCTCGATACGGTCCGGGATAACGCGCTCGCTGCCGGAGTGGACCTCTTCGACCCCCTTGATCCGGACGCAGCCTGTGCCCTCAATCTCGATGGGGACTCCCATGCTCCCAAGGACCGCGGCGAGGTTGTCGATCTCCGGCTCACGGGCAATGTTCTCGATGATTGTCTCGCCGTGGGCAAGGGCCGCGGCCATCATCAGGTTTTCCGTGGCCCCCACGGAGGGGAAGTCCAGGTATATCCGCCGTCCGCGGAGCTGGTCCGCCTGAGCGTACACCACGCCGCTGCGGATTTCTATCTTCGCCCCCATCTGGACCAGGCCCTTGAGGTGCAGGTCGATGGGGCGGCTGCCGATGGAACAGCCGCCGGGAAGGGGCAGCGCAGCCTGGCCGCCGCGCGCCAGAAGCGGCCCCAGCACCAGGGACGAGGCCCGCATCTTCCGGACCAGGGCCTCCGGCGCCTCGGAGCTCACCTCCTCCGGAACGATGAAACGCATTTGGCCGTGTGACGGCCCCGGGTGGCTTAGCGCCGCGCCGGGCGCGGAAGGCGTCGTCCCTGACGCGGCCGTTCCAGTCTCAACCGTCACGCCCAGCGTCTTAAGGAGGTCTGCCATCGTCCGCACGTCCTGAAGATCCGGGACGTTCTCAAGCGTCAGCGTCTGCCCCTTCAGAAGGAGGCAAGCCGCCATGACGGGCAGGGCGGCGTTCTTCGCCCCCTGAGCCCTTACGGTCCCCGAAAGGGGGATACCGCCCTCAATCGACATCACATTCGGCATCCCGCTCAAACTGTCACTCATGCTCCGGCCTCCAGGTATTGCGCAATAATCTCCCGAATCTTCGCCGAGGCCGTCCCATCACCAAAGGGGGCGCTCTCCCTGCTGACGAAGGATTGTCTGTAAGTCACATCGTCCAGCAGATGACGGGCCTCGCTGAGTATCCTTTCCGGGTCTGTCCCCACAAGAATGCCAGTCCCCTGCGTGACAGCGTCCGGCCGTTCCGAGAGGGTCCGCAGAATCAGCACGGGCTTTTTGAGCGCCGATGCTTCCTCCTGTATGCCGCCGCTGTCGCTCAGGATAAAGAGGCTCCGGTCCATCGCGGACACGAAATCAGGGTAACTCAGCGGCTCCGTGAAAATGACCTGGCCGGGCGTTCCCTCCGCAAAGGCCCCAAGGTCCTGGCGAATGGCCTCGCGAACAGTGGGGTTTTTATGCAGGGGAATCAGGATATGGATCTCCGGCCTCTCGCGCAGCAAATCCGCCACCGCGCCGCAGATCCTGTGAAGCGGCTCTCCCCACGACTCTCTTCGGTGGGCGGTCATCAAAATAAGCGTCGCCTCCCTGGGAATGTTTTGAAGGGACTCCGGCTCCGGCCTGTTTTCTAAATTCTTCAGCGTCAGGAACAGGGCGTCGATGACCGTGTTGCCCGTCACATGAATACGGCCGGGGGGACAAAGCCCATTCCCTGCCCTGGAGAGCCCCTCACGCTTCAGGTTCTCGGCGTCCCCCCGGGTTGGAGCAAAGAACAGGGAGGCAAGCCGGTCCGTCAGCACGCGGTTCGCCTCCTCCGGGAAGGGCAGGCTCATGTCATGGCTCCGCAGGCCCGCCTCAACGTGTCCCACCGGGATATGACGATAGAAGCCTGCCAGGGCCGCGGCCAGCGTCGTGGAGGTGTCTCCGTGGACCAGCAGCATGTCCTGGGGCGTCTTATCCAGGAAGCCCCCCACCCCCGTCAGCACGGCGGAGGTAATGTGGTCCAGCGTCTGGCGGTCCCGCATGATGTTGAGGTTCACGTCCGCCGCAATCCCGAAGTGCGACAGGGCCTGATGGAGCATCTCCGTGTGCTGGCCCGTCGCCAGCACCGTGACGGTGAAGCGTTTATCTTTCCTCAGCGTGAGAATGAGCGGCGCCATCTTAATGGCCTCAGGGCGAGTCCCCACGACGCAGGTTATCCGGTACATATCTCTTCCTCCTTAACGTGCCAGCAGACGGGTGTAAACGGCCACTCCTCCCGCCAGCGTGAGCGCCTGAAGGACGAGAAGCACGCTCACCGACCACAGGGGGGACCCCGTCAGGCTCATCAACAGGTGATGCAGGTGCCCCTTGTCCGGGTAGAACGGGGACTTGCCCTTGAGGATACGGCGGCTGAACGCCACCATCGTATCCAGCACAGGGACCCCGCCAAAGAGCAGCAGGAGCAGGATGAGCTCGTGAAGCCGGACGGGAGACGATGAATGCAGTTTCATCTGCAGTATGGGCAGGGCGGATGTCACAAAATGCGACGCAAAGAGATAGCCAAGGAGCGTACTTCCCCCATCGCCAAGGAAGGTCTGAGCCGCAGGAAAATTCCAGCACAGGACTCCCAGGGCCATAGCCCCCATGCAGGCCCCCACGGCTGTGGCCCCCGGGACCTTCAGATGGCACAGCACAACTGAAGCGGCGATGAAAAGGGAGAGACAGAGGCCGTTCACCCCGTCGATGAGGTTGTAGGCGCTTGTCATCCCCGCTACCCAAATCAGCATAACGGCGGCCGTCACCGGAGGAAGCCCCAGGGGCAGCACCGTCAGAGAGGCTGCGATGAAGTGCAGCCCCAGCCGCAGAAAGGGGCTGAGGGAGCACATATCGTCAAGGTAGCCGCAGAGGAAGATGACCGTTGCCCCCGTCGCAATGAGACGCAGGGACGGCAGATGGTCCGCCAGACACAGCGCCAGAAGGAGATAACCGGTCCACAGGCCCAGCCCTCCCCCGCGCGGCATCTGTACGGTGTGAATCTTCCGGGCGTCGGGGATGTCCATAATCCCGTAGCGCCGGGCAAGGTGGATAGCAAGAGGCGTCGTCAGCCCACCCCAAAAGAAGCCCGCCAGCCCCAGGACAAAGAGCCTCACATCGAGCACGGTTTTAAGCTCCCTCCCGGTTTTACTTTGTACCGAAAAGACGGTCCCCGGCGTCGCCCAGACCGGGCACTATGTAGCCGTGCTCGTTCAGGTGTGAGTCAAGCGCCGCGATGAAGATGTCCGTATCCGGATGTTCTTGGTGAACGCGCGCGATGCCCTCCGGCGCCGCGATGAGGCATACCAGCGAGACCTTCTTTCCCCCGCGTTTCTTGATGAGGGAGATGGCCGCCGTGGCAGATCCCCCTGTCGCCAGCATGGGGTCGAGCACAAAGATATCGCGCTCCCCGATATCCTGAGGAAGCTTGCAGTAGTATTCCACGGGTTCCAGGGTCTTCGGGTCGCGGTAGAGCCCGACGTGCCCCACCTTGGCGTTGGGCACGAGCTGAAGGATTCCGTCCACCATGCCCAGCCCCGCACGCAGCACCGGCACTATGGCCAGCTTCTTGCCCTCAAGAGTGCGAACCATCGTCCTGGCGATGGGGGTCTCCACCTCAATTTCTGTAAGGGCCAGACTGCGCGTGACCTCATAGACCATCAGGCTGGCAATTTCCTGAAGCAGCTCGCGGAACTGCTTAACGGTCGTCTCCTTGCGCCGGATGATGCCCACCTTGTGCTGCACCAGCGGATGATCAAAGATAACCGTCCTTCCGGCTCCCTCAACGGTACTGCCGCAGATGGCTGTCGCCTTCTCCTCCACGGCGATTTTATTGAGACGCTGAAGATGCCGCCCTCCCTCAAAGGGGGTCGAGAACCACGTCTCCAAAATCTCCGGAACCTGCTCCGGCTTGATGATGCGTCCCCCCAACGTGATGACGTTGATGTCGTTATGGGCCTTGGCGAGCCGGGCCAGCTCCGCGTTATGACAGGGGACTGCCCGCACTCCGCTGACCTTGTTGGCGGCAATGGCAACGCCGGCCCCCGTCCCGCACATCAGGACACCGCAGACGGCCTCCTCAGAGGCTACAGCGCGCGCCACTTTAATGGCCACGTCGGGATAGTCGTCTCCGCCTTCCTCGGCAAAGGCGCCGAAGTCCAGAGGCTCAAGTCCCTTTGCATGTAAGAAGTCCATCACCGCGCTCTTCAGGACAAAACCGGCATGATCACACCCAACGGCTACCTTCATCTGTAAGCACCTCCATCTGTCAGCACTGCCACAACCATTTCAGGACTGTCTAATAATAGCACGAAACCCTGCACACAACCGGCCAAAAAAAGCCCTCCCCCGACCCATTCCGGGATGAGGGAGGGATAAGTGTCTCAATGTCCGCCCGCCTAAGCGATAACGAGAAGGACGTCCCCTGTGTTGACCGAGTCGCCGGAGTTCACGCGAATCTCCGCAACCTTGCCGGAGGCCGTGGCGAAAATCTCGTTCTCCATCTTCATCGCCTCAAGGAGGAGGACCAGGTCACCGTTGTTCACGGAGTCGCCCACGTTGACCTTGACGCTCAGGACCTTGCCGGGCATGGGAGCGGTGACGGAAGAACCGCCCGCCGGGGCCGCCGCGGGAGCCGCTGCCGGTGCGGGGGCTGCCGCAGGAGCAGGAGCCGCTGCCGG
>JAIKZX010000164.1 GCA_024681935.1 Fretibacterium sp. | reverse complement strand
TGCCGGCGCGGGGGCCGCAGCCGCTGCGGGAGCGACGCTGGCCGCTCCCGCGCCCAGGTCCTCAACCTCTACATTATATGCCGTACCATCAACGATAACCCTGTATTTGTTTGCCACGAAAAGTAACCCCTTTCAAAAATTATGTTCCGTTTCGGTTGAACGCACGTTGGTCGTTCAGCGATTCCACGGACGATTCAGCCGGTTGTTCACCAGCGCCACAACCCCCGACGCCCTCCATGTGCTGAAGGATCGTCCGCCTGTCGTCGCTGCGGGCTGAATGGACAGAATGCGCCCCCGTCCCCCCGTCATGGCCAGAATTGCCGCCGTGATTGCTGCGACGATCTTAGCCTGGGGCGAACCCGACGCCTGCAGAGGAGCCGCTGCCGGAGCTGCTTTCGCGGGAGCCGCAGCCCCCTTGCCCGCAGAAGATCCGCCGGCGGGCTTTTCCCCGCTGCCGGAAAACATTTTAATGGTGTAGATTGTCGCCGTCAGGACGAGCAGGACGCCAAAGACAATGGAGAATGCCACGATGCTGACGTTGATTGCGCCGGAAATTCCTTCAAATTGCATAATAAAAGCCCTCCTTCAGTGCTGCAAAGTCCTCAGTGCGGAATAACGCCGTGCTTCTTGGACGGGCGGGCGGTGCGCTTGTTCTCCAGGCCGGCCAGCGACTGGGCCAGGACTTTGCGCGTCTCCTCGGGCAGGATGACACGGTCCACCAGCCCGCGTTCAGCGGCAACGTAGGGCGTGGCAAAGGCCTTCCGATACTCGTCAATCTTCTCCATACGCATGGCGCTGGGGTTCTCCGCGGCCTCGATCTCCTTGCGGAACACGATGTTGGCTGCGCCCTCCGCTCCCATCACCGCGATCTCAGCCTGAGGCCACGCCAGGACGATGTCCGATCCCAGTGACTTGCTGCTCATGGCAAGGTACGCTCCGCCGTAGGCCTTGCGCAGGATGACCGTCACCATGGGGACGGTAGCCTCGCTGTAGGCATAGAGCATTTTTGCGCCCTGACGGATAATCCCGTTGTGCTCCTGAGTGACGCCGGGCAGGTAGCCGGGCACGTCAACGAAGGTCACGATGGGGAGGTTGAAGGCGTCGCAGTGGCGGATGAAACGGCTGGCCTTGTCTGAAGCGTCGATGTCAAGGCACCCGGCCATGACCGCCGCCTGATTGGCGATGATGCCGATGGGACGCCCGCCGACGCGGCCATACCCCGTGATGATGTTCTTCGCCCAGCCAGCCTGGACTTCGGTGAATTCCCCATTGTCCAGAACTTTTGCCAGAACGTCGTGCACATCGTAACCCTTGTTGGGGTTGGTGGGCACGATGTCGCGCAGGCTCATGTCCGCGCGGTCCACGGGGTCGCTCGTTTCCACCACGGGGGCATCGTCCAGATTATTGGGAGGAAGGTAGGACAGAACTTTGCGAATCTGCGCAAAGCACTCCGCCTCGTCCTTCGCCTGGAAATGCGCATTCCCGCTGATGGTGTTGTGGGTCGTGGCGCCGCCCAGCTCCTCACTGGTGACTTCCTCGCCCGTCACGGCCTTGATGACCGCGGGGCCGGTGATGTGCATAACGCTCGTCTTATCCACCATAAAGATGAAGTCCGTCAGAGCGGGGCTGTAAACCGCGCCGCCGGCCGTGGGGCCCATGATGACGGAAATCTGGGGGATGACGCCGCTGGCGAGGGTGTTGCGGTAGAAAATCTTGCCGTAGCCATTCAGAGCGTCCACGGCCTCCTGAATGCGGGCACCTCCGGAGTCGTTCAGCCCGATGACCGGGCAGCCCATCTCCATAGCCATGTCCATAACCTTGCAGATCTTGTCCGCGTGCTTCTCGCCAAGGGACCCCCCGAGGACGGTGAAGTCCTGGCTGAAGACAAAGACCTTGCGGCCGTCAATGGTGCCCCACCCCGTCACGACGCCGTCGCCGAGAGGCTTGGTCTTCTCAAGGCCAAAGTTTGTGCAGCGGTGAGTTACAAATTCGTCAATCTCAACGAAGGACCCCGGGTCAAGAAGCTGGTCGATTCTTTCGCGGGCCGTCCCCTTTCCCTTTGCCTTCTGTTTGGCGATGGCTTTCTCTCCGCCTCCGGCACTGGCGGTTGCGCGTTTTTCCTGAAGCTCCGTGCAGAGCTCCTCCATGGTGCGAAATGCCATATCCGACGACTTCCTCCTTATCTTAAGCTCTAATACCCTGAGCTACTTGCATAGAAGAATACCATAGAAATGGCCTCAATACCAGAGGGTATAGCCGGAATCCGAAATGATTTTTTTCCGTGCAGGCATCGGAAACGACAACCACTCCAAAGCCTGGGCAGGCGCTTTCGCCAGAGGAGCAAAAGGCGGGAGAGAACCGGCTTGAAATGGTGTCGCAGCGCAAAAAAGGACATCGCCTTCTGCAGGGGGGTATGACCTCTCAGAAGTCGGGCACGATGACTTCTTCCCGGCAGGGAACTTTCTCTCAGGGGTACCCAGTGATAAAGTAATAAAGTGATAATATGAAGTTGAGGGTAAAATAAAAAAACGGGCGCTCAGGAAGCGGGCCCTCGGGTTTAAGGTACTATTTTGGGTTTTCCAGACAGCAGATAAAAAGGAGGAATGTATCATGAGCAAAAAGTTGGTGGCGTATTTTTCGGCAAGCGGTGTGACCGCTGCGGCGGCAAAAAACCTTGCAGAGGCTGCCGGGGCAGATCTTTATGAAATCAGGCCGGAGACTCCCTACACTCAGGCCGACCTGAACTGGCAGGACAAGAACGCCCGCAGCACTCTTGAGATGCAGGATAAGTCCTTCCGTCCCGCTATGGCGGATAAGGACGCGAAGGCTGCGGACTACGACGTTGTCTTTCTTGGCTTCCCCATCTGGTGGTACGTCGCGCCAACAATCATCAACACGTTCCTTGAGGCATACGATTTCTCAGGCAAGACCATCGTCCTTTTCGCCACGTCCGGCGGAAGCGGCTTTGGCAAGACCCTGGAGAATCTGAAACCCAGCGCCCCCGGAGCCGTCCTCCGAGAGGGGAAACTGCTGAATGGCAGGCCGTCGGTGAGCGAGTTGAAGAAGTGGCTTGACGGTCTGGCCCTGTAAATGAGAAGAAATGACAGGGAGGTTGCAACGCCTGACGTAATGTGGCGGATGATCCGGGAGGGGCTGGTGATGCACCTGGCCCTCCTCGATCCCAATGACAAATTATACGCGACCTGTGTGCATTATGGCTTTATCCGTGAAAAGAACCTCATCTATTTCCATGGCGCAATGAAGGGGCGCAAGGCCGAGACACTGGCGGTTCATCCCGAAGCGGCGTTTCAGATTATCAGCCGTACGGAGATGGTCTCTCGTCCAGGCAACCCAGGCTATTTCCTTGGCATATACCGCAGCGTTATGGGAAACGGCAGGGTACGCATAGTGACCGATCTTGAGGAAAAACGCTCGGCAATCCGCTGCCTGCATGAACACTATGGCGACAGGGCGGACGATTACGAAGTCTCCGACATAAAATTGGAAAAAATTGTCAATGTGTTTGCACTGGAGATCGCCGAAATGACAGGAAAGATCAAGGGTTATCCGAACCCCGATCATCCTGATGCGAAGAATGTCATAAAGGATTGGCAGGCAGATAATGAAAATTTCAAGGGCGGTTGTTGATATGGATGTGACGCCTCCGCTCCTGTTGTCAATGGCCTGTGAATGGAATGACGCAACAAAAGGACAGTGAAAGGAGGATTGTTTACCGATGAAGCGTATCGCATTAATGGTTCTAATGGTTTTTGCGTTCGCTCCGACGGCTTTCGCGGCGGGGGCCGTCGTCTACATGACGAGGGCCATCAGTCCGGCGGGAATGATGGCCATCTACGAAAGGCTGGGACGCGAGGCCGAGGGCAAAGTCGCGGTCAAGCTCAGCACCGGCGAGGCGGGCAACACCCACTACCTCTCCCCTGCCCTCATCAGGGACCTCGTGCAGAGGGTGAACGGAACGATTGTCGAGTGTAATACAGCCTACGGCGGCTCCCGTGCCGGGACGGCTATGCACATGCAGGTGGCGGAGGACCACGGCTTCACGAAGATTGCCAAGGTTGACATTATGGACGCCGAAGGGGAAATTGCCCTGCCCGTGGCGGACGGAAAGCACCTGAAGCAAAATTATGTTGGTTCCAGTTTTAAAAATTATGATTTCTGTCTGGTCCTGACGCACTTCAAGGGTCATGCGATGGCCGGGCTGGGCGGGGCGATTAAGAACATCTCAATTGGTATAGCGTCCGCTCATGGCAAGAGGCTCATTCATGGTGCGGGCAATGACAAAGGCAACATCTGGAGCACCGAACAGGATTCCTTCCTTGAGTCTATGGCCGAGGCTGCGAAGTCCGTCTCCGACAGCCTGGACAACGGCAAGAGGATGCTGTACATCAGCGTCATGAACCATCTGTCCGTGGATTGTGACTGCGACGGGAGCCCTGCCGAGCCGGATATGCACGATATCGGGATACTGGGCTCCCTTGACCCTGTGGCGCTGGATCAGGCCTGCGTGGACCTGGTGTATAAGGCCCCGGATGGACAGTCGCTCATCAAACGCATGGAATCCCGTCACGGCATCCATACGATTGAGTACGCGGCGGAGATTGGCCTCGGCAGCCGCGCCTATAATCTGGTGACTATCGATTGAAGGATTGAGCATGATTCAGCGGGAGGCCATCTATCTCTGGTATTACTTTACCGTCCAATTTGACCAGATTTTTGCCTACTGGGTATGGGGAATGGCCGTCGGTTCCTTTGTCTCGGTATTTTGCAAGGAGAGAATCCTTCGCTTTTTTGCCGCCATGCAGGGAAAATATGGCCTGTTCGGTATTGTTCCGGCCTGTCTTTTGGGGATTGCGTCGCCGCTGTGTCTATACGGCACGATTCCCGTCGCGGCTTCCTTCTCCGAAAAGGGAATGCGTGATGACTGGCTTGCCTCCTTTATGATGGCCTCAATCCTGCTGAATCCGCAGCTTATAATATACAGCGCGGCTCTGGGATCTGTGGTTTTAACTGTCCGTGTCGTATTGTGTTTCTTCTGCGGAGTCACGGCAGGATTGCTTGTGCGCGTTTGCTGTCGTGGACGGCCCTTCTTTGACTTTACGGGGTTTCATGAAGGCACCAGCCGGGACAAGGACCCGAATTTATTGATGCGGTACGTCAGAAATTTCGGCCGAAACCTGCGGGCCACAGGGCCGTGGTTCCTGTTGGGGATATTCTTGTCGGCACTGTTCCAGCTTTATGTACCGGCCGGGAGCTTTGAACGCCTTTTTGGGCGCAGAAACGGCTTTGGCGTGCTGATGGCTGCCACGATGGGGGTACCGCTTTACTCCTGTGGAGGCGGAACAATACCGCTGCTTCAGCAATGGCTGGCCGATGGCATGAGCCTGGGCAGCGCATCGGCTTTCATGATTACCGGTCCTGCCACGAAGATTACGAACCTTGGGGCGCTGAAAATTGTCCTTGGATTAAAGAATTTCATTTTATACCTGTTGTTCGTGACAGGCTTCTCTCTTCTGACGGGTCTGACGGCAAACACCATGATGAATACCGGCTGACGGATGTAAAATTAAACACAGTTTTTTAAGTTCTGTATTTCGTGAACATGTTCTCCGGTGAGGAAGTTTGGGGGGGATTCATCCTATCCTGATGCCCCTTCCGGAACTTCGGCGAAAGGAATTAAATTTTAGCGTCAACACAGCCGAAAAAAAAATGGGCTTATGGAGAGCCTTGAAGATTATGCAAAATGCACGGCTTCATGGAGGGATGGTGCCGCATGTCTATGGTTGTCAATCAAAATATCCCGGCCATTACCACCTGCGGAAACCTGGCTGCCACCCGGAAGAATCTCTCGAGGGCGATTGAGAAGTTCTCGACGGGCCTTCGTGTCAACTCCGCTGCCGATGACGCGGCGGGCCTGGCCGTCAGCGAAAAGCTGAGGGCTCAGATGAAGGGCATCGACCAGGCTATCGTCAACGCCCAGGACGGTATGAGTCTTATACAAACCGCCGACGGGGCCCTTGCTGAGACGCAGGATATCCTCAACCGTATGCGGGAGCTCTCCGTCCAGGCTGCCAACGACACCCTCACCGCCCAGGACCGTTCCTACATTCAATATGAAGTCGGCGAACTCCGTGAGGAGATCAACCGTATTGCCAATACCACACAATTCAATAAGAAGAAGCTTCTCAACGGCGACGCGGCGGGGCAGTGGAGCAGCGACAAGGCCACCACAAAGGCAATTATCCGGGGCGGGCTCCGGGATGAGGATCCATTTGGCCAGAAAACCTCCTTTGAGGGCAACTTTAAAATAGATATTCAGGCCGTGCCGGGACAAAATGCGGTGATGAAGTCAAAAATTTTCACCTGCTTCGACGAGGTGGATTACTTTACCTACGTGGGCTCCGGCAACTATCGCGACGACGCCAACGAGGCGCTGACAGCGAGCGAGGCAGCAAAAGCTCTGGATGGCAACTATTCTTTCACTCTCATCAATAAGGAAAACCAGGCGTCGCGGACTGTCTCTCTGCAGGCGGAGGCGGGTCAGTTCTCCAGCATGGCGGGGGTGGCGAAGGCCCTGAATGAGGGGGCCCTTGAGGATACGGAGTACACGGCCTATTTCGACACAAAGGCAGGGGCCCTTGCCATCCGCGCCAGGGGACACGACTTTGATGTGACTGGCAGCGCGTACGACATTGGCAAGCTCTTTGGCGAAAGTTACTACAGCCCCGGAATCACAGAGGGAAGCGGGGGGGAGACGATCGATGTCGTAATTCCCACAACGCCCACGATTCCGACTCCGCCTTCGCAGGACGCCCCGGGGACCCCCACGGTCACCGACGCATCCGGCGATAAAGTTGTGGATACCACAACTTTAACTTATGATCACACCTACGACAGCACCGAAGCGGTTGTCAACATTACAACCGACGGGGTTTATAAAATTTCCGGCAGCCACGACAGCATCTCCGTTGCGGATGGCGTCAAGGCAACCATCGTTCTGGACACCGTCAGCGTTAATAAGACGACAACCGTTACGGATCCTCCTTCCTACGGTGATGCTGCCTTCACCATAGGCGAAAACGCAGAAGTGGATCTTGCTCTGGTGAACAGCACCACGCTGACGAGCGGATACGGCCGGGCCGGCCTGGAGGTTGAGGAAACCGGCACGGTCAGGGTTTACAACAACACCGCCGGGAACGGAACACTGAACGTCAACGGAGGGTACTACGGCGCGGCCATCGGCAGCGCGGGAAACATCAATGCTGACCCAGGCGACGAGACGGACACGATAGAACACAACGCGGGGAATATCATCATCTACAGCGGAAATATCAATGCCAAAGCATTAGAAGATGGACACTTCGGGGCTGCTGGCATCGGCGGCGGGCTCTATGGCAACGGTGGGTATGTCGCCATCCATGGAGGCACGGTCAGGGCTGAGGGAACAAGAGGCGGAGCGGGCATCGGCAGCGGACGCATTGGACACCCCGATCAGGACAGCGCCGCGGATATCCTCATCACCGGAGGAACGATTACAGCTATCGGGCACGAGGGCGGAGCGGGCATTGGCGGCGGCAGCGGCAGCGAATACGTAAAAGACGAAAACGGTCGTTGGGTCTTTGATTATTTGGGAACGTCTTCCCCTTCCTATGGCAGGATTGTCATCACCGGCGGGGATATCACGGCCTACGGATCGGGCTCTGGAAATGACACTCGGGGCGGAGCGGGCATAGGCGGCGGAGAATACAATATCGGCGGGGAAATTATCATCACGGGAGGAAAAATTAAAGCACAAGGCTTCTCTAATAATGATGCTGACGGCGGAGCAGGCATTGGCGGCGGGGCAGGCGGCCCCGACGTCAATCCTGAATTTGGCAACGGCGGCAAGATCTTCATTACCGGCGGGGAAATTGAGGCCATTGGGGGAAGCGGCTGGGCCTCCTCTGCGGGCATTGGCGGAGGCAACAGAGGTACGGCGGGAGAGATTATTATCACAGGCGGCACGATTACGGCTACCGGTGGAAATAATAAAGACATGGCCAACGGCGGCGGAGCGGGTATTGGCGCCGGAAGCGGCAGCGGGTATATCAATGGGGATGGGGAGATTATTGTCGATGAGGCCGGGAAGATATATATCCTTGGAGGAACGGTTACAGCTCAGGGCGGCTTCGACGCGGCGGGCATCGGCGACGGCGGTACAGACAAACTGGATCATGTTTTTGGCATTTGCGCTTCCAGCGGCGGCGAGATTGTCATCGCCGGCGGCACGGTTACGGCCACGGGCGGGGTCTCCGGCGCGGGGATTGGCGGCGGAAACTGGGGGCAGAGCGGCACGATACGAATACAGGAAGGGCTCACGGTCAACGCTACACGGGGCGACAGTAATTACTCGTCAACAGACGGCGGCGGCCATCCCCGTACCCCAAGTGAAGATCTTCAGAAAGACATCGGCCACGGAGACCATGTCACGGAGGAGAACGATGACGTCCAGTACGGGAATATTCGGGTTATTGATCCGGCGGACGTGATTCCTACCCCTTCCTCGCGGGGAAAATACACCGAGTTCATCCATACAACCGCAGAGCCTGATACGACCCTGACCGACGTGCTGGAACTTGAGAACGACGCGGGAAATCCCCTTTTCTCAGAGCCGCAGACTATCACTATCACCCGTGGCGACGGCACCCAGTCTCGGCTCACGCTGTACGGAGACGACAATATGGACAGCATGACGCAGAAGCTGAACATGGCCATTTCCGGGGCACTGGGCACTACAGGCTCCGGGGGTATGACAGGGGCCTACTCCTCCGGTGCGTCGAAAGGCGACGCGTCAAATCGCTTTGTTGCCTTTGTGGCGCCGACTGCCGGCACCCGGTACACGTCGGAGTCCGTGGAGGGGACGATGTTGTTCCGCTCACTCCCCTGCGGCGTGGATGGCGCGCTGGCCTTCACCGGAAACAAGGAACTGCTGGAATCTTTGGGGCTCAACGTGATCCAGGAGGCCAAAGAGAACCAGTTCATCGTGAATATCACCGATGCCCACACCGGTGAAACGGTGGTGAAGGACGCCCGCATCACGGGCAATAAACTCAACGGCGTGCTGCACAAGAACGTGGACATAGAGTTCGACCCCATGGCCGGCATTGATGTCAGGTGGAACGACGAGCAGAAGCTGTTTGAGTACCATGCCTCGAAGTTCACAACGTACCTTCACCTGGCAGAGAATACGATAGTGCTTCAGGATGGGGGGAATGAGGGCGAGGATCTGGCCCTCGATATCGGGGACATGAGCGCCCACGCCCTTGGGCTGGACGCTGTGAACGTAACAAACCAGGCGTCTGCTGCGCGGGCTGTCACGATTATTGATAACGCCAACGACAGGGTGTCTGTCCAGCGGTCGAAACTTGGCGCGTATCAGAACCGGCTGGATCACACCATCGGACGCCTGACAGTCGCCAGCGAAAACCTGATGGTGTCGGATAGCTGCATTCGTGACACGGACATGGCCAAAGAGGCGATGAACTTCGCGAAGCTTCAAATCATCTACCAGTCAGGAATCAGTATATTGACGCAGGCGAACCAGCTTCCGCAGCATGTGTTGAGCCTGGTTCGGTGAAACGAATAACAACATTTCAGCCCCGGCCTGCCGCCGGGGCTGAAATGTTTTCTGCCGCGTTAATCCTCAGTTTCCATGGTCCCGCTGGTCATTCGGTTCATCAGGAACGGCGACATCACTCCAAGCACGCAAAGGACGATGAGCACCCAGCACACCGGCGTGGAGAACAGAATGGACGGGTCGCCCTCGGAAAGTTCCAGCGAGCGCCGCAGCCCCGTCTCACCGATGGGGCCCAGAATGAGCGCCAGCACGATGGCCGCGTTGTTCAGTCCCAACTTCCGCGCCAGGTAGCCAATAACTCCGAAGATCATCATGATGACGACATCCACGAAGTTCTGGTGAATGGCAAAGGACCCCACCACGCATAGAATGGTGACGGACGGAATAAGGATGGCGTCAGACAGGCGCGCAATCTGCGCGAAGCCCCGACAACCCAGGAGCCCGATACCCAGCATGAAGAACTGTATCAGCACAAAGCCTGCGAAGAACGTGTAGGTCATCTTCGCTGTCTCCCCCATAAAGAGGTTGGGGCCAGGCGTCAGTCCCTGAATGATGAGCCCGCCCATCAGCACGGCTGTCACGCTTTCACCGGGGATGCCCAGCGTCAGCATGGGGATGAGGGAGCCGCCCGTCACGGCGTTGTTCGCCGCCTCGCTTCCCGCCACGCCCTCATAGCTGCCGTGACCGAAGAGCTCCTTGTGCTTTGAGAACTGCCGCGCGGTGTTGTAGCCCATAAAACACGCAATGGACGCCCCCGCCCCTGGCAAAATGCCCACGAGGTTGCCGATAATCCACGAACGGCCGATGGTGGGAGCGATGTCTCTGAGCTCCTTTCGGCTCAACAGCATGGAGTCACTGAACTCCCTGGCACGGGCGCGCTCCTTGATCTTTGCCTCCGCAAGGATAAGCGCCTGGCTCATGGAGAAAAGGCCAATCAGAGCGCAGGTCACGTTAATACCATCATAAAGTGAGCTCTGGCCAAACATGAACCGTTTGACCCCTTCTATCTGATCCATTCCTATGGTGGAGAGCAGCAGTCCAAACGCTCCGCTCATCAGCCCCTTGACCATCGATTTGGACGAGACGCCCGCGATGATAGTCAGTCCGAAGATGGAAAGCCAGAAATACTCAGGAGAGCCGAACTTCATCGCCAGCTGCCCGAGGATGGGCGCGAAGAAATAAAGTGAAATGCAGGAGAGCAGACCTCCGAAGAATGAAGAGATGCAGGCCGTGCCCAGCGCCTTGCCCGCCTGCCCCTTCAACGTCATCTGGTAACCCTCAATGGCCGTCGCGGCGGAGGCAGGTGTGCCCGGCGTGTGAATCAAAATCGCCGAGATGGATCCGCCGAAGATTGCGCCGCAGTAGATAGCCCCCAACATTATCATGCCCGTGGAGGCGTCCATGGAGAAGGTCATGGGCAGCAGCAGCGCCACGCCCATGGCGGCGGAGAGCCCCGGCAAACAACCGATTACGATGCCGATAGTGGTTCCGGCTGTCATCGCCAAAAGGTTGATTGGGTGCAGAGCACTTATAAAGCCCTGTCCCATCAGTCCCAATGTCTCTAACATCTGTTCCGCCCCCTTATAGGAAAAGCTGACCGGCCGGAAGCCGGACGCCCAGGAACACCGTGAACGCGCCGTAGACCAGCGCGAGCAACACGACGGCCGCCAGAAGGATCTGCCACCACTTCACGCGGAGAAACAGCAGACTCCCCACCATAAAGAGCGCCGAGGAGAGGTAGAACCCTATCCAGGGCATCAGTGTCAGATACGCGACAATCATACCGAAAATCGGCAGGAACTGCCCCGGCAGAAAAGTCCTGAAGTCCTCCAGGCCACTGGTGACGCCCTCGCGCAGCGCCGCAACAATCATGTTGATTACATGCAGCGTCGTCAGGGCCGCCAGCAGAACTATGATGCAGAGCGGATAAATCTGGGCAGCTTTTGGAAGCTGGAGCGTCATCGTCAGGAAAAACAGGCACACGCCGTACATGATTGCGCACACGCCAATGTCTGTTTTCTTCATAAAAGGATTTCCTCCTTTTTCCGGCGTCTTCGCCGTCTGATTAGATGTTGGATGAAGATAAGTAAATTATAGCTATCCTTCAGAACATGGGCAAGCAGCCACACAGGAAACGATAATAACGGATAAGATGAAAAAAATATTCCCCGGCCTGCCGGGGAATTCTCTTTTGTCAGATTCAGCCGTGCTCTACTGCATCAGTCCCAGGACGTTTCTGGGCAGCTGGTTTGCCTGGGTCACCATACTGGTTCCTGACTGGAGCAGTATTTGCAGCTTCGCATAGTTCATAGCCTCTCTGGCCATGTCCGTGTCCCGGATGCGGCCCTCCGACACGGTCAGGTTCTCGTTTGCCGTCGCCAGTCTGCCAATGGTGCGCTCCAGCCGATTCTGGTATGCGCCGAGTTTTGCCCGCTGGCTGGACACCCTGTCGTTGGCGTTGTCGATAATCGTGATAGCCCGCACAGCCGATGTCCGGTTCGTTACGTTTACCAAGTCCAGCCCCAGGGCGTGGACGCTCATATCCCCGATGCTGATATCCAGTTCATCGCCCTCATCGGCTCCCACCTGAAGCGTCGTCGCGTTATCAGCCAGGTGCAAATAGGTCGTATACTTCTTTGCAGAGTAGTCAAACTGCTTCTGCTCGTCGTTCCATTTGACCTCAATGCCCGCCATAGGGTCGAACTCAATGTCCACGTTCTTGTGGAGCACGCCGTTGAGTTTATTGCCTGTGATTTTGATGTCTCTCACCACCACCTCGCCGGTGTGGGCATCGGTGATGTTCACGATGAACTGGTTCTCCCTGGCTTCCTGAATCTTATTCAGGGCCAGAGACTCTAAAAGCTCCCGGCTGCCTTCGAAGGCCAGAGCCCCGTCCACACCGCAGGGAAGCGAACGCATCACCAGTGTCCCCTCTACGGACTCCGACGTCCCCGGTGTTGCCCCCCCCGGGGACACGTAGGCTGCGTAGTAGTTCTCAATCGGACTGACGTTGCTTTGTTTTTTTCCTCCGGAGCCGGAGGAGCTCGAAGACCCCGATGAATCCGAACTGCCTGCTCCGAGCAGCGGTGTACTGCTGCTTGCCCCCAGGAGGCCCGCGTTGAGGGCGTTACTGTTTCCAGACGAACCCGAACCGGAGTTTTCTGTCCCGGAGGAACCTGACGAGCCAGAACCGCCTGCCGTACTGCCCGTGCTTGTTCTGTTTCCGTTCCCTCCGTTGAGGGCCTGGACGACCTTCTGCACCGTACTGTTGAGGGTGTCGTCCGAATAGAGTGTAACCCGCGACTGTGTGCCGTCACTCTGGGTGATGGTGATGGTCTGAGGGTCAGACACCAGGGATTTCCCCGTGTCATCAAAGAGCTGGCGCAGCTGGGACAGCGCCGTCCCTCCCTCCGCTATTTTCTCCCTGACCTGGGTGTCGCTCCAGATGGAGTCAAGCGCGACAATACCGGGGGCGTCAATGTCCGCAGTGGTGTCCACACTTCCGCCCTCCTCCCTGTCCTTTTCGTCAAGGATATGATCTCCATGGCCGATATCATGCTGTTTTCTCATGGGGTCTGTGTCACTTTTGGAGTCATCTGCTCCCTTTGTGGCAATAACGTCCGTGCCGTAGAGACCGTCTTGTACCCGTATCGTGCCGCTGTAACCGAAGGTTCCGCCGCCGATGCCCGCGCCGGAGATTCCGCCGGTGGCATTGACCTTTCCACCATAGATGTATATCTCTCCGCCGGCCGCCCCCCAATATTGCGTATCGTAGCTGCCGGAACTTCCTCCGCTGGACCCGCCGCCGCCGCCGATGCCCGCCGCACCGTACCCTCCCTGAGCGGTGAGAACTCCATCGACGATGTAAATCTCTCCTCCTGTAGCCTTATTGCCGCTTCCGCCTCCGACCCCTGCGGCACCGCCTTGGCCTCCGCTGCCATAGTCTCCGCCGGTGGCCGTAATGGTTCCTCCGGCGATGACAATCTCTCCCCCTACGGCCTGAGAGCCTCCGCCGATGCCTGCACCGCTGCCGCCATATTCGCCCCCGCCGGTGGCTGTAATGTCTCCGCCGGTGATAGTAATCTTGCCTCCGGTACCGACATTGTAATTAGTGCCGCTGCTGGTGCCGCCGCCGCCGCCGCCGATGCCAGCCGCACCCCCTCCTCCCGTGGCGTTGATAGTCCCCCCGGAGATGTTGATTTCCATGTCCTCAAAGTTCTGATTTCCGCCGCCGATTCCCGCGCCGCCGCGTCCGCCAACGGCTGTAATATCCCCTCCGGTGATGGTAATCTTACCAGCGTTGATATCCGCAGTGTTATTGGAATTCGTACCGCCGCCGATTCCCGCGCCGCCCCATCCTCCCTCGGCATAAACCGTGCCGCCTGTGATGAGAATTTCACCTCCGCCCTTCTGGTCAACATGTCCGGCCTGGCCAAAGCCGATTCCCGCTGCTCCACTCTGTCCAACAGCACGAACATCCCCACCGTGAATAGCAACCTTGCCTCCATCGCCGTACAGGCCGCCGCCAATGCCCGCCGCGCTGCTTCCTCCGTTAGCTCTGACCGTTCCGCCATAGATGACAACATCCCCGCTGTGGTGGGTTGAAGTCGAGCTGAAGTTCGCCGCGCTGCCGATACCCGCCGCACAGGTTCCTCCATTGGCTTCCAGTGTTCCTCCCTCTTCGGATTCATATATCCTGACTGTGCTGCCCTCCTCAACCTCGATGCCGCCCCTGCCATATCCACTCTTTAAGCTGGTATCTCCGGCCAATATCAGTTCTACTTCCGCGCCGTCTTCTATCTTGAGCGCGGAGAACCCGTAAGGGGATCCCATAGTGGGGTCATTACCGGCCCCGCTCGTGTCAACACTGACGTCTTCCAGAACAATCGTCGCCTTTGTGCCCGCCCTTATGGTGATTGAGTTCATCGTCCCGGATATCTTATAGGTACCATTGACACTGATGTCCACATCATCAGGCGAACTGGACCATTCCCTGATGAAATGCAGATCCTCTGTCGGACGTGTCCCCGATATGTGCTTGCCCGGCACCGCAGTCACGCCGAAGAGTTTTTCAATGGTGGATTGAGCCCCCGTTAAGTGAAAGTCGTGTCCTTCACTTCTGACTGCCAGAGCCTGGGCAGAGTCATCAAAGTAGAACTCATACTCTGAGTCCTCAGCGAGATTCTCGTTCAGGCGGGCCGCAACCTGCTTCATGGTGAAAAGGCCTCCATCGGTCGCGTCCAGAGTGACGCGCGTGACTTCGCCGGTCTCCACGTTCTGAAGCCCAAGGGAATAGAATCCCCCGTTCAATAACTGTGCTGCCTCGTCGGCAGTGATTTGGCTGTCCTCTTCGTCAAGATACATACCAGAGCCTACATAGCCGTAAGTTTCCTCGGGATCAATAAAGGTGAAAATCTTGGACTTCATGACCATGCCCTCGCCAGGGACGGCAAGGATGTCAATTTTATAGTTGCCTTCAAAAGAGGTTTTTTGCCCAAACTGATTCACATCAGTGAGGCTGCCCCGGATAATGGCTTTTGTGGTGGACTTGTCGCTGCTCCACTGCGCAGCCGCATTGCCGTTAAGGAGCTTTTTTTTGTTGAACTGCGTTGTGTCAGCGATGCGGTCGATCTCCTCCCTGAGCTCGCTCACTTCAACCTGAATATAACTTCTGTCCTGCCAGGTGAGGCTGCCGTTGGCAGCCTGCACGGATAGTTCACGCATACGATGGAGGATGTCCTGTGTCTCGGCGAGAGCTCCGTCGGCGATCTGGGTGAGGTTGATACCGTCCTGAGAGTTGGCAATGGCCTGGTCAACGCCCTTCATCTGGGCTCTGAGCTTCTCGCTGACGGCAAGTCCGGCCGCGTCATCTGTGGCTGAATTGACGCGAAGGCCCGTTGAGAATTTCTCAATGGCTTTCACGAGGTTTTCATGGGCAGCGGCCAAATCGCTGCACGAGGTCAGCCCTGGGATATTGTGATTAATTACCATTGACACGGGAATCCCCTCCTTGGTGCCATCAAACAAAGGGGCCTGAAGCCTCCGAATACTATCCTATTATCGGCTGTCCGTTGCGGGAAAAAAAGGAAGAATAGTGTTCTGGAGGGTAAAAAAAGGGAGGCAGTTCTGCCTCCCATCTGTTATAGTTCTCGTTTAGTCCCAGAGCTTGGAAACTTCATCCGTACAGAACCTGTACTGGTTGTCCAACAGCTTCGCCGTCTCCGCGGGGTCCAGGTAGAGTGTTGTGACGCCGGCTTTCGCCGCAGCCTCGATGTACTCCGGATCTTCCATCGCAGCCTTGAAGGCGGCCGCGTAGAAGTCGATAATCTCCTGAGGCGTGCCCCTGGGCGCGACGATGGCGCGGGCACTGCCGTACCACTTG
>JAIKZX010000120.1 GCA_024681935.1 Fretibacterium sp. | reverse complement strand
CCTGGGGTCGTATTTCGCTGTAATCTCCTTGAAGGTGTCCCAAATCGGCGTCTTGACGTCGACGCCAGGAACCACCTCCATGAGCGTCACCGGCTTCTCCACGTAGGTGTCCAGAGGGAAGAGCTGAAGGATGGCGTCCAGAAGCTCCGGCACGCCGTGCCCGTCGCAGCGGATGACGACTCCATTTTTGCCCATCGATTGGGACGGAAAGTTTCCGTCGGCAATGACGATCTTATCGCCGTGACCCATCTCCGCCAGTACTTTTAATAGTTCCGGCGACAGAACCTTTGGTATTCCCTTGAGCATGATAAAATCCTCCGTTTCGTTTGTGTTTGTGGGGTGTTGAGAATCGCGGGCCCTATGCGCCGCACGACCTTCATTTGAATTGTACCACAGGGGAGGGGGGCTCTTGCGGTCTGCACCCATTATTAGTGGAAGACAAAGTTCGTGGTCAAGTCAAGGGCGGAGGCCGGACAAAAGGCTTTTCAATTTCCTTCTCATGGGGACAAACAAAAACAAGGGGTTGTGCTATAATACAGACGCTACATCTTATTTATGCACGTGACGGAGGAATCCCTCACGTCTCCCCTTGTTATTGTCTATTATAGCACACAACATGGGGAGACGGTCACGTGCTCAGGTTAAACTTTGACTAAAACATAGGGGCCGTGATATGAACAGGCACTCACGGCTCGATTTTTGTAGGCGGGGGTACGGAAGATGAGAAGAGGATGCCTCTGGTTTGCCACGAGTTGTTTGCTGTATTTTTTTGCTTGTGTGGTGTTAGTGACAGGCTCCGCAGAGGCTGCGGAGATGACTGGGCCTTCCCCGGAGAGATCTCTTCCATCCCCTTCTGAAGCTCAGGCCTCCGCTCCGGTGGAGAGCAGAGCGCGGCAGGCTCCCATGTCCTCTGCAGGGTCCCCCGCCCCGGAGCCCAAACTGACTGCTGAAGAGATCAACCAATATTTTGATGAGGCGCTGGACTTCGAAAACACCGGGGATGATCCTGTGGGGACACTGCTTCGCCGTCTCCCCCGCTATGGGATGTCCTTCTTTCGCCAGCCGCCCTCGACCTACGCGCCGCTGGACTCTGTGCCCGTAACGCCGGACTACCTCCTCGGCCCCGGTGACGAGATGACTATCACCCTCTGGGGCATACCGGATGAGGGGAGTTATCAGGTCCAGATCGGTCGAGACGGGATGGCGGTGGTGCCACACATCGGGGCGGTGCGCCTGGCGGGCTACAACATGACGGAAGCGCAACGTGTCCTTCACGCCCGGTTTAATCAGTACTTCACGGGCTACCAGTTGAACGTGTCGATGGGCAGTCTGCGGTCCATCATGGTTTACGTGACTGGAAATGTGCGCCGTCCGGGGGCATATACCGTGTCGTCATTCGCGACGCTGGTGAATGCGCTGTTGGCCTCCGGCGGGCCGTCTGAGACAGGGACGATGCGCAGGATTGAGCTGAAACGCGGCAGCCGGACGGTCACGAAATTTGATATGTATGCTATGCTGCTGAAGGGCGACAAGACCCAGGACGCGAGGCTGGAGGCTGGAGATGTGATTTTCGTGCCGCCGGTGGGGCCGCTGGTGGGCCTTGCGGGCGAACTTCGAAACCCCGGGGTGTACGAACTGAACGGAACCACGCGTGTGAAGGATTTGCTATACATTGCGGGAGGATTAAACGCGGAGACGTTTCTTGGCCGCATACAATACTACAAAATATATGGTCAGGCCTATCGCGGCGTGTTTGAGGGGAGTTTTAAAGAAATTGAAGACAGACAGCTGGCCGGCGGGGATGTACTGAGGTTGTTCCCAGTGATGAATTTCTCCATGACGGCAAATGTTACAGGTCCGGTGGCCCGTCCTGGGGACTACGCGGTGGAACCCGGAAAAACAAAGGTATCCGATCTGATTAGCCGGGCCGGAGGCCTGCTGTCCACAGCGTCGAACCGGGCGAAGCTGACACGGGTACACACTGCTCCGGAAGGGGCCGTGGGTAGAAGGTTCGAGATCGATCTGAAAGCGGCGCTGGCCGGGGACCCTGAGCACGACCTGGTTATTGAACACAACGACAAGCTGATGGTGATGGTGATCCCGGAGTGGAGCGAGCAGCGGATGGTGCGTGTAGAGGGGGAGGTAATGAGTCCCGGACTTTATGCGATGCTGAAGGGCGAGCGGCTGTCCGACCTGCTCCGTCAGTCCGGAGGATTCACCCGTCAGGCCTATCTGCGGGGGGCAGTCTTCACTCGGCGGAGAGTGGCGCAGAAACAGCGGACAGCCCTGGCCCGGATGGCGGATCAGTTGGAGCGCGATATGCTGGAATCGATGCAGAATGTGGAGGGTAACAAGACAGCCCTCAATGCGGAGATAGACCGTCGTCGCCAGCTAATCAGCCGTCTGAAGGATATCGACATCATGGGGCGGATTGTCGTGAAGCTGGATGTGCCGGAGAACATTGTGGGAACGGCATGGGACTTTGAGCTGGAGGACGGGGACACACTAACGGTGCCGGAGGCGCCATTGACGGTGGACGTGATGGGAGCGGTGTATGCCTCAACGTCCCTGTTATACCACCCAGCCATGGGGGTCAATGGCTACGTAAACGCAGCCGGAGGAGCTTTGAAGAGTGCGCACAAGCGGATGTTATATCTGCTGAAAAGCGATGGTTCAGTTATCCGCCTGACTCGCAGCACGGCAATGTTCTCAAACAAAGAGTGGAAGGCACCTCAAGGATTTTCGAACGCCGTTGAGCCGGGGGATACCATCGTTGTGCCTCTGAAATACATCAATGTCCAATCCCTGGACTCTCTCAAGGACGCGATAGACATTATTTACAAAGTGGCCGTCGCCATCGGTGTGATTATCCGATAGCAGGGGGAATATGCGGAACAATCAGCGGCACCCCACCGCAATAGGGGCGCAGAACTTTACGGTGGAAGCGTGGCGGGCTGTTGTCACTGAGTACGAGACCGGCGCGCTCCGGCCATTGGAGAAAATCAATCCGTACTTTAGGAGCTGAGTTAAAGCCTGTTATAATGCCCCGGCAGGGCCTCCGGGAAGCGTCCCACGCTTCCCTCCGACATAGCCGACCGACCGAACGCCGCGCTCCCTGCGGGACCGCGTGAGCCCGGTCGTCTGGCCAGGGCATGGGAGCCGCACGGATGCGGCCGGTTCAATCAGGAGGAAAAGGGCCAAATGCCGCGCCCCTTTACCCGCGGGGCGCCTTTTTCTTCACCAGCAGTCCCGCCAGGGCCTCGTCCAAATGCGTGACGGGGTTGAGCTCCAGCCCGGCGTCCATACCTTTCAGCCGCTCGCGGGAGCTGACGACGGCAGATGTGAAACCCAGCCGCGCGGCCTCCTTCAGCCGCAGGCCCAGCCGTGTGACGGGCCGGACCTCCCCGGCCAGCCCCACCTCGCCCAGCCAGCACGTCCCGGAAGGCAGGGGAGAGTCCCTCAGCGCCGATGCGATGGCCGCGCAGGCCCCTAAGTCCGCGGAGGGGTCCTGAATGGAGAGGCCCCCGGCGACGTTCATATACAGGTCATGACTCCCCGTCGGAATGCCACACCGTTTTTCAATGACCGCGGCCAGAAGCTGAAAGCGGTTCAGCTCAATGCCCCGCGCTGTGCGCCTGGGGTAGGGAAACACCGTGGGGCTTGCCAGTGTCTGAAGTTCCGCGGCGAGGGGCGTCGTCCCCTCTAAAGCTACCGTCATGGCAACACCCGGTACGGCGGAGTCCGATCGGTTCCAGTAGAGCCCACTCTTGTCCTCCACCGGCACAAGGCCGTCCTCCCGCATCTCAAAGACCCCCAGCTCATCCGTGCTGCCGTAGCGGTTCTTCATCGCCCGCAGCATCCGGTAGGAAGAGTAGCCCTCGCCGCTGAAGTTCAGCACGGTATCCACCATGTGCTCCAGCAGCATGGGGCCCGCCAGCCGCCCGTCCTTCGTGATGTGTCCCACCATCACCGCGGGGATGTTCCGCTCCCGCGCCGTGTCCACCACGCGCTGCGCCACGGCCCGCACCTGGGTCAGGGTCCCCGGCCATCCGCTCTCCCCCTCCGCCTTCATGGCCTGCACGCTGTCCAGCACGAAGAAAACGATATCCTCGTTGAGATTGGCCAGTGCCCCCTCAAGATCCGCGCCGCTGGAAAGAAGCAATCGGTCCGTCGCCGCGCCGATGCGCGACGCGCGCAGAGCCACCTGGGCCTCCGACTCCTCGCCGGAGATGTAAAGTACGGGACGGCCCGTTGCCGCCACCCGTCCCGCCGCCTGGAGCAGCAGGGTGGACTTGCCAATGCCGGGCTGCCCGCCGATAAGGACCA
>JAIKZX010000087.1 GCA_024681935.1 Fretibacterium sp. | reverse complement strand
CGGGGGGCTCTGGCCTTGAAAAAGAGCCCCCAAACCGTTATATTTAAAAAAAAGGGGATGAATGCCTGAACAGGGCGGAGGGAGGCTTGGATCATGATTGAAAAAAAACAGATGACCGAGGAAGATATCAAGCTGCGTTTTATTACGCCCGCCATTACTGCAAGGTGGTCCGTCAGTCAGATAACGATGGAAACGAAGATCACGGACGGCAAAATCAACCTGAAGGGGAATCTGGCCGTGCGGGAACGCCCCAAAAAGGCGGACTATGTTCTTTACAGCAATGCCAATCCCATCGCCATTGTTGAGGCAAAAGACAACAATCACACGGTATCCTTCGGTTTGCAGCAGGCGATGACCTATGCCCGTATGCTGGATATCCCGTTTGCGTACAGTTCCAACGGCGACGCTTTTTGTGAGCATGATTTCCTGACCGGGCGGGAACGGCAGCTTGCTTTGGATGAGTTTCCCTCTCCGGAGGAGCTGATGCAAAGATATCAGGCCGGGGCGAATGGCGGTCAGGGCCTGAGCGAAGATGAAAAGAAAATCCGGATGCAGCCGTATTATACGAGCCAGAAAACCTACGCTCCGCGCTATTATCAGAGAAACGCGGTCAATCGCACTGTGGAGGCGGTTGCGCGCGGACAGAAGCGGATTCTCCTTGTGATGGCTACGGGAACCGGCAAAACATACACGGCATTCCAGATTGTATATCGTCTGCTGAAAAGCGACATGATAAAAAAGGTGCTGTATCTCGCTGACCGGAACATCCTTGTGGATCAGTCTATCCAGCAGGATTTCTCCCCTTTGGAAAAGACAATACACAAAATAAATTTTGCAAGAGACGATCCCAAAACCATCACAGCGCATGAGGTGTATTTCTCGCTGTATCAGCAGCTTACAGATCGTGAGGACGATTCGTCGGATACGGACGAAGACGAAGCGGCGGGGCGTCTTGCCCGTCTGTTTAAGCCAGACTTCTTTGATCTGATCATTGTGGACGAGTGCCACCGGGGGTCTGCGAAAAAGGACAGCACCTGGCGCAGAATTCTGGAATATTTCTCTTCGGCCGTACAGATAGGCATGACGGCCACGCCAAAGGAAACAAAGTATATTTCCAATGTTGACTACTTTGGAGAGCCGGTTTATTCCTACAGCCTGCGCGAAGGCATTGAGGACGGATTTCTGGCGCCGTTCAGGGTCATCAACGTCAAGACAAATATCGGTGAAGGCTGGCGTCCCTTTAAGGGCCAGCTTGATAAAAACGGTCAGGAGATAGAGGACCGTATCTATACCAACAGCGATTATGATTACAGCATTGTCCTTGAGGACCGTACCTCTGAAGTGGCGAAGGAGATCACCGAATACCTGAAATCGACAGGCCGTATGCAGAAAACTATCGTATTCTGCGCCACGGAGGATCACGCGGAGCGGATGCGCGTCGCGCTCTCCAACCTGAACGCGGACATGATAAAGGAGAATCCGGATTACGCGGTTCGCATCACCGGCAGCGACGCCTATGGAAAAAGCAAGCTGGATTACTTCATTTCCGTCGCTTCTCCCTATCCGGTCATCGCCACCACGTCAAAACTTCTGTCCACGGGCGCGGACTGCAAAATGACGAAGCTCATTGTTCTTGACCAGATGATCGGCTCCATGACGGAGTTTAAACAGATTATCGGCCGCGGCACCAGAATCCGGGAAAAAGAGGGAAAGCTGTCCTTCACTGTCATGGATTTCCGCAACGTCACCCGGCTTTTTGCCGACCCGGAGTGGGACGGCCCGATAGAACAGGATGACGATTACGGCAAGGGCAAATCCGGCGCAGGCGGCGGAGAAAAGCCCGACAGTGATGATCCCGGCCGTCCTGAGCCCAGGGGCAAAATCCTTGTCGGAAAGGACGGCTGTAAGGTCGAGATTATCGGCAAGACCGTCTCCGTCTATGACGTCAACGGAAAACTGCTGAGGCATGAAAGCATTATCGACTACACAAAAACAAATATCATCGGTCAGTATGCCTCTCTTGACAGTTTCATAAAACACTGGAACTCTCTGCAGAAAAAACAGGAGATTCAGTCTCAGCTTCGCGGGCGCGGCATTGATCTTGAGGCCATGAAAGCGGAGCAGGGCATGAGCGGGGTGGACGATTTTGACTTCATCTGCCATGTGGCTTATGACCAGAAGCCGCTCACAAGGAGAGAGCGGGCTGCCAACGTCCGGAAGCGCGATTTTCTGAGCCGCTACAGCGGCGTGGCCCGCGAGGTGCTGGAAGCCCTGCTGGATAAATACATGAACACGGGCATTTACGAGATGGAGACGACGGACATCCTCAAAATAGATCCGTTTGTGAAATATGGGAAACCCTCCAGAATCGCGCAGTATTTTGGCGGGAAAACCGGGTATCTGGAAGCTGTCAGAGAGCTGGAGAAAATGATTTACAGCGAGGTGGCGTGAGGTGAGCAATTTATCTTCTTTCGTAAAAAGAATACGGGACATCATGCGTCAGGATGCCGGCGTCAACGGCGATGCCCAGCGTATTGAGCAAATAGCGTGGATGCTTTTTCTGAAGGTCTATGAATCCAGGGAGCAGGACTGGGAATTTGACGATGACAATTATGTTTCCATCATTCCGGAGGCGTGCCGCTGGCGCAGCTGGGCCGTGGACGACCGCTCCGGCAGCGCCATGACCGGCGAAAAACTGATGAACTTTGTGAACAACACCCTTTTCCCGGCCTTAAGGGGGCTGGAGGTCACGCCGGAAACGCCCGTCAGAAAATCCATTGTCAAGACCACGTTTGAGGACGCGAACAACTACATGAAAGACGGCGTTCTGCTCCGTCAGGTCCTCAACATTATCGACGAGCTGGACCTTTCGGACGCTGAGGAGAGCCACGCCTTTGGAGAGATTTATGAATCCATTCTCCGTGAGCTGCAGAGCGCCGGGTCCTCCGGCGAGTTTTACACGCCGCGCGCTGTGACGGATTTTATGGCAAAAATGATCCGGCCGAAAATCGGGGAGAAGATGGCGGACTTTGCGTGCGGTACAGGCGGGTTTATCACCTCCTGGCTGAAGGAGCTTGCCCCGCAGGTCAGGAACACGGAGGATCAGCGGGCTTATGACACCTCCATTTACGGCATTGAAAAGAAACAGTTCCCCTATATGCTCTGTATCACAAATATGCTGCTCCACGGCATCGACCTGCCGCAGATTTATCACGACAATTCACTTTTGTATGATGTGCTGGACTACACGGAGAGGGACCAGTTTGACGTGATCCTGATGAATCCGCCCTACGGCGGCAGCGAGAAAAACGACGTAAAAAAACACTTTCCGGACGACCTTGCCAGCTCTGAGACGGCTGACCTTTTTATGTCCGTGATTATGTACAGGCTCAGAAAGAGCGGGCGCGCCGCCGTGATTCTGCCGGACGGCTTTCTGTTCGGCACGGATAACGCGAAAATTTCCATCAAGAAAAAACTGCTGAAGGAATTTAACCTGCACACCGTCATCCGTATGCCGTCCAGCGTTTTTGCGCCGTACACAAGCATCACCACCAATATTTTGTTTTTTGACGCGGGGAAGCCCACGGAGGAAACATGGTTCTATCGTCTGGATATGCCGGAGGGCTTCAAACATTTCAGCAAAACCAAACCCATGAAGCTGGAGCACTTCGCGCCGGTGTTTGAGTGGTGGAACGACCGCCGGCCCATTGCCATTGACGGCTTTGACAAGGCAAAATGTT
Source organism: Fretibacterium sp. (assembly GCA_024681935.1). Classification (GTDB taxonomy): domain Bacteria; phylum Synergistota; class Synergistia; order Synergistales; family Aminobacteriaceae; genus JAFUYV01. The sequence continues at coordinate 4,594 of JAIKZX010000087.1, read as the reverse complement.
TTTCGTGCCGGGAATTGGCGGAGGAGCTGAGCTTCAATCTTGACCAGTGCGGCTATCCCCACGAAGAAGAAGTGATTCTTGATCCGCGGGATCTCATTCAAAGGTACCGTGAGGAGCGCGCCTCTCTCAACGCAAAGATTGACCGGTATATTGCTGAGATATCCGCGCTGCTGGGAGGGCCAGAGGAATGACGCCGAAGGAATTGAAGAACAGCATTCTTCAGCTGGCCATTCAGGGCAGGCTGGTTGAACAGCGGCCGGAGGACGGCACGGCGGAGGAGCTGTATCAGCGGATACAGGCGGAAAAAGCGAAGCGGGTCCGGGAAGGCAAAATCAGGCGAGAAAGGCCTCTGCCGGAAATCACGGAAGAGGAGATCCCCTTTGAGATCCCGGAAAGCTGGAAGTGGGTGAGGCTGGGAAAAATCGTTAGCTATAGTTTAGGTAAGACTCCCACAAGATCAGATCCTCAATGGTGGGCATCTGATATTCCATGGGTATCTATTGCAGATATGCCTGAAAGTGGATATATTACTACTACAAAAGAAAGGGTTAGCAATTCCGCGATTAGCAAATTCTTTGGCAACAAATTATCTAAAGCTGGGACGCTGTTAATGAGCTTTAAGCTTACTGTTGGCAAAGTTTCTATCCTTAATATTGATGCAGTTCACAATGAAGCAATCATTTCAATATTTCCATATCCCGACGGGGAAAAAATTATTCAGTTATATTTTTTTCAGATACTCCCTATAATCACTCAATATGGGGACAGCAAAAATGCAATAAAAGGTAGAACTTTAAACAGTACAAGTATTTCTAATTTATTGGTCCCCCTCCCCCCTCTTGCCGAGCAAAAGCGCATTGTGGCAAAGATTGAGGAACTTCTGCCGCTGGTTGACCGCTACGAAAAGGCCTGGACCCAGCTGCAGGACCTCGACAAGCGTTTTCCGCTGGATATGAAAAAATCTGTTCTTCAGCTGGCCATTCAGGGCAGGCTGGTTGAACAGCGGCCGGAGGACGGCACGGCGGAGGAGCTGTATCAGCGGATACAGGCGGAAAAAGCGAAACGGGTCAGGGAAGGCACAATCAGGCGAGAAAGGCCTCTGCCGGAAATCACGGAAGAGGAGATTCCCTTTGAGATCCCGGAAAGCTGGAAGTGGGTACGCATTGGAAATCTCGGCAGCTATAAAAAAGGTCCGTTTGGTAGTACACTTACAAAAAGCATGTTCGTTCCCAAAGGTCCGAATTCTGTAAAAGTATATGAGCAGAAAAATGCTATCCAGAAGGACGCAACGCTTGGGGAGTATTACATTCGTCGAGATTACTTTGAAACAAAAATGTCCGGGTTTGAGGTCCACCCAGGAGACGTGATTGTAAGTTGCGCGGGGACTATAGGCGAAACGTATGTGTTGCCGGATAATATTGAGCAAGGGATTATCAACCAAGCCCTAATGCGCATGCAGGTTTTTGAACCTATGTATGTCCCATATTTTCTATATTACTTTGATGTGGTCTTAAAGCAATCTGCAAGAGCAGGGAGCAAAGGGTCTGCGATAAAAAATATACCCCCGTTTGAGATTCTGAAGAATTATCTTATTCCCCTCCCCCCTCTTGCCGAGCAGAAGCGCATCGCGGCAAAGCTGGATGAAATCTTCTCCGCGATGAATCTGATGAATCTATAGTTCCCTTTTCCGGCTCCTATTGACGGGACGACCAAACTGAATAAAATATGAGTATCTCATCTGCCATGTGTAGAAGGAGTCGTCGAAGACGTTTTGTTCAATCAAAGCGTCTTTTGCTATTGTTGTATAGTAAATAAAAGAAATGCCATGCAGGAGCTTCAAACTCTTGCATGGCATTTCTTTGGCCCGCCGCCGGGGAAAGAAAAGCCCCCGCGAAAAAACCTTTCCCGCGGGGGCGTCTGCCGGTTATTCGTTATTCAAAGAGCTTCAGGGCGTCCTTCGCTTTTTGATGCCCATGTTCCGCTGCCCTGCGGAGCAGCTCGATGCCCTTTTTCTCATCTGTTTCCACCCCGTCGCCGGTGACGTATTGGATGCCGCGGCGGTACAGCTCGTCGGGGCTCCCGGCACCTGCTTCCTCCAGCAGCTGGATCACGGGGGTGTTATTCTCCTTCCGGGCCCGGTCCAGCTCTGAGGTTCGTTGATTATTCTGCTTTCGAATAATATAATAATCGCGCCCTTATCCATGTGCTGAAAATTTAAAGGTTTAAAGGCTTCACATTCCCTGCGGGGAATCCAAGAGGAGGAAACAGGATGAAAAAAAGATTGGGTTTTGCTGTGGCAGCGGTCTGCGCGGTTGCTCTTGTGGCGTGCGGCGGACTCCCGGCCGCGGCGGAGGTCTTTGAAAAAAGCTGGGACTCAGAGGTTGTGGAGCATAAGGGGTTCAGGGATCTGGGCCATTATGTCATTGAACTGCCCGATTACACGGACCCTTCCCTGCATGAGAAGGGGTTTGCCGCCCACAATGAACTTTTTGACCACGGCCTCCTTCCAAAGGGCGGGTGCACGGCCATGGCTAAGCACAACAGCAGGGGTGAAGTCATCATGGGCCGCAACATGGACCTGGCGAGCTCTCATACCCCTGTCTTTGTGTTTAAGACCACATACGGCAAGTACAGGAATTTCTGTTTAGCCTATTTCCCTGAAAAGATTTTTCCAGCCTACCCGGAGCTGCAGAAGCGGGACAGGGTGGATGAACGCGAGCTCAGCATAATTCCCTTCGGGGCCAATGACTGCATAAACGAAAAGGGCCTGTACATTGAAAGCAATCTGCGTGAAGAATGCGGGGCGCTCACTAACTATGGCCTGCATACCTCCCACGGTGAGAAAAACCGGGCCGACGGCAGGCCATGGAAAGAACTTCGCGCCAACACCGCGATGGTGCCCCTGCTGGTGTCTCAAAACTGCGCAACCGTAAAAGAGGCCCTCAATTATCTGAAGAACAGCTTTGACTGGTACACGGTATCCCCCGTGACCCGTTCCTCTTTAGGCATCTACAGAATTAACATGGCTTTCATGATTGGAGACGCTTCCGGTGAGTTCGGACTGATTGAGATTGCAAACGATGAGATCAGCTACATTCCCTATCAGTATGGCCAGGCAAACTTTTATATCACCCCGAAATGGAGCGTCACCGAGACAAGCGGCAGCGGCCACGGCAGACTGAGCCGGGTCGCTGAGGTCATTGCTTCCCCCGATACCCTGGAAGAAGCCATGGATGCCATGAAGGCACTGATGTGGCACAACGAAGTGCTGTGGGTGGAATACGCCGTGCGGGCGTCTGATCCGTCGAATTCATCCCCCCGGCGCACCATTGTTTTCCAGGATGACAAGGGCCGCCCCGTGATCGACTGGAGAGGCGATGAGGCGGGGGTGTACCCCGTAATGGACGATGGCCGTGTGATTGTTGACGCCCAGCTGTACGAGGATGCCGTGAAGAGCACCTACGATCCCAAAATCAGGGAATACTTTGACGAGGCCGTCAGGACGGGCCGTCTGGTGATTGACGACGGCTCTTTCCGGTTCCAGGTCAACGGCAGACAGGTGACGCTGACGGAACTGGCGGCGGGCTCCAATGAGTATCTGAAGAACGAGGCGGATGCGGAGAAGCGGGCAGAGTTTGAACCGTATTTTAATGAATATGCCCGTCTCAAAAAGAAAAATCAGGGGTCTGCCTGGGCCTTTGACGACAGAAATTTTGAGGCGCTGAAAGCTCTTTATTATGCCCACCTACATATCCGCCGCAATGCTGACGGCGTGGCTGACCCCTCCTGCAAGAGCCTGTATGAGCAGGTGTGCGCTTTCAAAGGCCATGGGGTCCCCAGGGATGAGAAGCCTCTGCGGGACAGCAAAGGCATTTGGTCGAGCACCCTGAATGTCGGCGTCAACTGCGCTCAGAAGGAAATGAAGGTCCGGATATGGGAGAATGATGAGCTGATCTACCGGGCAAAGTTTTAACAAACGGTGAGGCCATGGCGGGATGACGCCTCAAAACAGGGGCCGTCCCGCCCCGGCCGCAGGGGAGCGGGGCCGGGAACGGAACGCCCGGCGCCGTTGAGCCGCAAAAAAATACCCCGCCGTCCTTCAGGGGGCGGCGGGGCTTTTCGCTTCGTTAAAAATCAGTTCAGAAGATCTCCCAGGCTCGTCTCTCCGATGCCGTTTTTCTCGGCATAGCCGGTCAGTATCAGGGTCAGCGCGCCGTCGCCGGTGACGTTGCAGGCGGTGCCGAAAGAGTCCTGAAGGGCGAAGATTGTCAGCATCAGGGCCGTGCCCGTCTCATTAAAGCCAAGGACACCCGTGATGAGCCCCAAAGACGCCATGACCGTGCCGCCGGGAACGCCGGGCGCACCGATGGCGAAGATGCCCAGCAGCAGGCAGAACAGCACCATGTTGCCCACCGTCGGGAAGGAGCCGTACAGCACCTTTGAGATTGCCATGACGAAGAAGGTCTCCGTCAGCACGGATCCGCAGAGGTGGATGTTGGCGAACAGCGGAATGCCGAAGTTCACCAGGTCAGGCCGCAGCGTGGGCTCGGACTTCTTCGCGCATTCAAGGGCCACAGAAAGCGTCGCTGCGCTG
>JAIKZX010000064.1 GCA_024681935.1 Fretibacterium sp. | reverse complement strand
CGAACGGGCGCTCCTCCGCCGATGACGAGGGAGCCGACCCTGACACTTCGCTTCATCTTCCCCGCCTCACTTTGTCCAGAAAAGGTGGTAAACGTCCTGAAAGGTGATGAGGAGCATCAGAAAAATCAGGACGGCGAAACCTGCGGCATGAATCCAGTTTTCCACCTTCTCCGGCAGGCGGCGGCGCAGAAGCATCTCCAGCAGGACGAAGAGGATGCGTCCGCCGTCCAGCGCGGGGATGGGAAAGAGGTTCAGCAGGCCGAGGTTCAGGCTGATCAGGGCCAGGAACGAGACAAAGCTCCAGAGCCCTTCCCGCATGGCCTGGCCGGACATTGAGGCAATGCCGACGGGGCCCGTGACCTCCACCTCCTGCCGCTGCAGGAGCCAGTCAGCAATGCCCCGGAGCATCAGCTTTGTCATGCGCCATATATAGCCCACGGAGCTTTGCATGGCCTCAATAATCCCGTATCGCGCCATTGAGGGCGAAACCCCCAGCATGGGCCTTCCATATTCCTTATTTACGGGGATGGGAAGTTCCAGCGTCAGCCTCTCCTCCCCCCGAAGCACGTCGAGGCGCACAGGAGCGTCCCTGCCGCCCTCCGAGCGCAGGGCCTCGGACATCTCCCGCCAGTGGGTGACGGCTTTGCCATTGACGGCTGTAATCTGGTCCCCCACATTAAGCCCCGCCTGCTCCGCAGGAAAGCCAGGCATAATCTCCCCTATCCGCGTGCTCTCCATGTCCATGACGCCGTGAGCGCACAGGAAAAACACCGTCAGGACCAGCGCCAGGATGACGTTGAAGAGAGAACCGTTCAGCAGGATGAAAAACCGCTTCCACGCGGGCTGTTCGTTGAAGCCCATGCCGGGAAGGACATTTTCACCATCCATGTCTTCCCCCATTCCGGCAAGGCGGCAGAAGCCGCCAATGGGCAACATTCGCAGCGACCACAACATACGACTCTGCCCTTTATTGGAAACACGCTGCCGGACCACAGGCCCCATGCCGAAGGCAAACTCGTGGACCTGAACGCCCAGCAGACGTGCCGTGATGTAGTGGCCGTACTCGTGGACCACCACGCAGATGGCGATAACGATAATAAACGCAATAATGCTTGTCAACATACCTTTATCCTCTATTCCTGAACCTTTCTCATTCTTTGCGCGCTGCGCACACTTCAGCAGCGCGGCGGCGGGCCCAATCCAGCGCGTTCAACGCTTCGTCCAGTGAACGGGGGGCCGCCAGGGCACAAGACCCCAGTGTTTCCTCAGCAACCGCGGCAATGTCCGTAAAACCAATTTTCCCTTTCAGGAAGCAGTCAACCGCCACCTCGTCCGCCCCCACCAGGACAGCGGGACAGGGCCCTTTTTCCCTCATGACGTGCCGGGCAAGGCGAATCGCGGGGAATCGCTCTTCGTCCGGGGCCTCGAAGGAGATCGTGCGGGGAGCCAGCAGAGGGGCTCCAAAGTCCGGGGCCGGGTAACGCCGCTGGGGCCAAAAGAGGCAGGACGCCGCAGGAAGCCTCATATCGGGCGTCGCGGCCAGCATCTTTACGCTGCCGTCCTGAAATTCCACCAGACCGTGCACAAAGGAGCCGGGCGAGATCAGCGCGTCCACCTGATGGGGCTCCAGCCCGAAGAGAAACATCGCCTCTATGAGCTCGATCCCCTTATTCATCAGCGTCGCACTGTCAATAGTTATCTTGGCCCCCATGGCCCAGACGGGGTGTTTCAGCGCCATTTCCGGCGTCACAGTGCGGAGCTGTCCGGCTGTCCAGGTGCGGAAAGGGCCTCCCGATGCCGTGAGACAGATACGCGCGGGGGGATTTTGCTCTTCGCCCATCAGACACTGCCAGATGGCGTTGTGTTCACTGTCCAAGGGACGGAGCTGGTCCCTGCGCGTTATGAGCGGCATCACCCAGGGCCCCGCAACGACGATGCTCTCCTTGTTGGCAAGCGAGACCTCCCTGCCGGCCGAGAGCGCCCTTTGAAGCGCCGGGATGGCCGCTGTCCCCGACGAGGCGAAGACCACATGGTCCACCTCCGGCGACTCTGCCAGGGCGGCAAGACCCTCCGCCCCCGTTTCTTCATAGACGCAGAGCATTTTGGGGCGGAATTCCGCGGCAAGCGTTTTTAATTTCTCGGATGAGGTGCGGGCCGCCAGCCCCCAGACCTCTATTTCATCAGCGTGAGCGCGGCAGACGGACAGGACGGAGGAGCCCACGCTCCCCGTCGCGCCAATGACGGCAACGTGTTTTTTTTTCATCCCCTGCGTGCCCATCACAGCAGCACCTCGAAGATAAGGTACGTCAGGATGCCGTTGAGCAGAATGCTGTCAAACCGGTCCAGCACGCCGCCGTGCCCTGGGATGAGGTGCCCGGAGTCCTTCTCACCCAATTCGCGCTTGATGAGGGACTCAGCGAGATCACTGAACTGCCCCGCGACACTGCAGATGAGCCCGATGATGAAAAGCGGATAGGGAGGCTGCTCCAGGAAATAAATCATGGCGGCGTTGATGAACATGCTTCCCACCGCCCCGGCGATGAAGCCCTCCCAGGTCTTATTGGGGCTGATCTGCTCGCAGAGGCGGTTTCGTCCCCAGCGGCGGCCCACAAGATAGGCCATAACGTCACAGCCCCACGTACAGGCGAAGAGCGTCACCAGAATCAGCGTGCCCGTTGGGAAGTAACGAAGCAGCATGATGCACATCCAGGGGACCACAATGAGCAGCACGCCCGACAACGTTCCCCCCACATTGGTGGCCCCATCGCTCTGGCCCGTGAGCTGCCGGCGCCACATCTCAATCATCAGGATGGCATAGCCGCTCAGTACGAGCGTAAGGATGACCGTCATTGGCCGCAGCAAGCCCCCCATGCCGGAGAGCAATACGGCCAGGGCGCAAAGGTAGCCGATTCCGCGTGAGAGCCGGACGTGCTTGCCCAGCAGCCGGTAGTATTCCCCCAGGGAGAGCAGGGCAAAAACTGACGCGACGCAAAACCACACCCAGCCGCCGAAGTAGATGCCTCCCACGACCGCCCCCGCGATGAAGAGGCCGCTGACGGTCCTCAACAGAAATTCAGAGCTTGAGCCCGCCATAACGTCTCTCCCGCTCCGCGTAGTTTTCGAGCGCAGCCTTCAGGGCTGTCTCGTCAAAATCCGGCCAGTGAATATCCGTGAAATAGAACTCGCTGTAGGCAGACTCCCACAGCCAGAAATTGCTCAGACGCAGCTCTCCGCTGGTGCGGACAATCAAATCCGGGTCCGGCACGTCCGGCAGGTAGAAATGCCGCCGCAAATCTTCCTCCGTCACGGGGCCCTCATGCCCCTCCTTCATCATGGCGTTTATCGCGTCCATGATCTCAGCGCGGCCGCCGTAGTTGATGCAGAGGATGAAGTCGAGAACCGTCTCGTCCTTCGTTCGCTCCTCCGCCCAGCGCATCTGCTCCAGAAGGTCGGGGGGCAGTTTGTCATTTCTCCCGCAGAAACGGATGCGCGCGCCCTCCGCCTTGATGGCCTCTACCTTGCGCCGGATGTAGAAGCGGAAGAGGCTCATCAGGCCGTCGACCTCCATCTTGGGCCGGTTCCAGTTCTCTGTGGAGAAAGCGTAGACCGAGAAATAACGGATCCCTTCGCGCTTGACGAGGTGAACCATCTCCTCCAGCTTTCTCAGCCCCGCGCGGTGCCCCATAAGGCGGGGCAGCCCGCGGCGCCTGGCCCACCTTCCATTTCCATCCAGGATAATTGCCAGATGCCGCGGGATTTTTCCGTTGTCTGCTGCATTCCTGCTCAATTCTATTCTCCCTTTCCTATTTCATCCAGTCGTGCCTTGAGCTGCTGAACGTCCTGCCACGTCAGTTCCTTGGGGCTCCCCTTGGCGCGGGAATCGTTGCGCAGAAGGTAGCTGGGGTGGAACATGGGGAAAAGCTGTATTCCCCTCCAGTCAAACCAGCGCCCGCGCAGGGCCGAGATGCCCTCTGTCGTTTTAAGCAGCCACTTCAGCGGCGTGTTCCCAAGGCAGACCACGATGCGGGGACGAAGCAGCAAAAGCTGTGCCTCCAGGAAGTCCCCACACATCAGCATCTCCTCCTGAGAGGGGGTGCGGTTGCCGGGCGGGCGGCATTTTACCACGTTGCAGATGAACACCGACTCCCGCTCAATGCCCCCCGCGCTGAGTATCTTTGTCAGGAGCTGACCGGCCCGGCCGACAAAGGCCTCGCCGGAGGCGTCCTCGTCCGCGCCAGGTCCTTCCCCTACAAAAACGAGCGGTGTGTTCACGGACCCCTGACCAAAGACCGTGTTTTTCCGCGTCTTGCACAGGCCGCAGCGCTGACACCCGGCCACGCGGGCCCTAAGCTCCTCCCAGGCTTTGTCGCGCATGGGGGCATTGTCTCTCACGTCAGGATTCATTGCTTGTCCGCCTCCCCTCGCCCATCGATAATTTGCTCTTTAAAATTATACAGTTAAATCCAAATTTGAGGAACAATTAATCGGAAATTGTGATATCCTTATCACGAAACAGGGACACATAATTAAGGGGAAAAAAAGTCACTCTATATCATAAAAGGAGGTGTAGGTCGAGTGGGGATTTCACATGATCTCTGCGAGAACTACACGGCGATACTGAAAGAGGAGCTTGTCCCCGCCATGGGGTGTACGGAGCCTATCGCCATTGCCTATGCAGCCGCAAAGGCCCGGGAGGTTCTTGATGAGGAGCCACAGCATCTGAAGGTATGCTGTTCCGGCAATATCGTCAAGAACGTCAAGGGCGTTACGGTGCCGAACTCCGGCGGGCAAAAAGGCATTGAAGCTGCGGCTGCCCTGGGCATGGTTGGGGGGGACGCCTCCCGGGAACTGGAGGTCATTGCCGGCGCAACGGATGAGGACAGAGAGCGTGTGCGAAAGCTCATTCAGTCCAAATTCTGCGAGGTGGCTTTGGCGGAGAATGTTCCGAGCCTTTACATCCGGGTGGAGGCTGAGGGAAAGGGGCACACTGCCGTGGTGGTGATTGAGGAACATCACACGAACATCACCCGGATTGAGAAGGACGGCAAGGTCCTGTTCGAAGGCAAATCCCCCTCTCCGAAGGAGAAAAAAGTCTCTCACGGGGACAAGACGAAGATGAGCCTGCGCACAATCCTTGAGTATGCCGAAACGGTGGACATCGGGGATGTGCGGGAGATACTTGACCGGCAGATTGAGTACAACACGCGAATCTCCCAGGAGGGGCTGGACAACAACTGGGGAGTGCGGGTTGGCAAGACCATCCTGTCCGTCTGGGGCAATGATGTGCGGTCCAGCGCCTGCGCGAGGGCGGCCGCCGGCTCCGACGCCAGGATGAGCGGCTGTCCCCTGCCCGTCGTCATCAACTCCGGCAGCGGGAACCAGGGCGTGACGGTCACGCTCCCGGTGGTGCAGTACGCGGAGAGCTGGCATGTCTCACGGGAAAAGCTGTACCGCTCTCTCATCGTCAGCAATCTGGTGTCCATTTATATCAAGCACTACATCGGGGCCCTGTCCGCATTCTGCGGCGCGGTGAGTGCGGCGGGCGGAGCGGGCGCGGCCATCACCTGGATGTCCGGCGGGGACTACGCCAGTGTGGGGCGCACCATTACCAACACGCTGGGCAACGTGGGCGGCATTGTCTGCGATGGGGCGAAGCCCAGCTGCGCGGCGAAGATTGCCTCTGCCGTCCATGCGGCGCTTCTGGCTCACTACATGAGCGTTGAGAACAGGCGCTTTGAGGGCGGTGAGGGCTTTGTGGAGGACGATGTGGAGGCCACC
>JAIKZX010000011.1 GCA_024681935.1 Fretibacterium sp. | reverse complement strand
GGGCTCAAAAAATCATCCCGTTCCGGCCCAACATAGGCTTTCATATTCTCCCTGATAAACTTAGAGATTGTTTCCCGGCGCATTTCAAAGGGATTCCTGCTGCATTCAAAATCCAACGTAAAGGACCCTACAAGATCGAGGTGGCCTTCCCTGATGAGATTTTGAATGTAAAGTTTTGACTGTGCCTCCATCGCCACTTTGAACTGTGATTGATCATCATAGGGCCTGTTGTAACAGCACATGTCAAGATAAACTCTCATAAACACCTCGCCTCCACGCCCTCATTCTATCACAGGCGGGATGCAGCGTTTTGATGAAGCTCAGTTTAATCCTTAAAAGATGACTCGGGACTGATGACAGAAAGCATACTCTCTATCATCCTGAGGGTTCAATACCTCAGCCTTCACGAGGCGACTGCGCCTCGCTCCGGCATACCCGCAGGGCACAGGCAGCCGACCGGCACAGCGCCGCAAAGCCTGTCGGCTTCGCGTGAGCTGGCCGTCTGGCCAGAGCCTTCACAGAACGTCCCCTCCCGGCAGAGGGGACGGCTGAAAAATTGAGCGCAGGGAACCCGCCGCGCGGCCTAAGGCGTTTCAAGGCCCTGGCGAAGCGGATGTTCGGCCTGACGGGCTGGGAAGTGAAGGAATATCCCACATTTTTGCACGTGGCAGTGCCCAGGAGCGAAGAGGGCCGAAAGTGGAACGGGGGAGCTATAGCGATATAGCTCCCCCGCGGGTGTTTTTATTCCAGCACAGCGCCCCTGTCCGCGGAGCTGACCAGCTTGGCGTAGCGCGCCAGGTAGCCCGTCCTGATCTTTGGCTCCGGGCAGGTCCAGGCCGCCCGGCGGCGTGCCAGCTCCTCATCGGAGACCTTCAGCTCAATCTTGCAGGCCGGGATGTCGATGGCGATAACGTCCCCTTCCTTCACCAGCGCGATGCTGCCGCCTGAGGCCGCCTCAGGGCTGACGTGCCCGATGGACGCGCCCCGTGTGGCGCCGGAGAAGCGGCCGTCCGTGATGAGCGCCACGCTCTCCCCCAGGCCCATGCCGCAGATGGCCGAAGTGGGATTCAGCATCTCCCTCATGCCGGGGCCGCCTTTGGGGCCCTCGTAGCGAATGACCACCACGTCGCCGGGTTTGATCTTCCTGTTGTAAATCGCGGCGATGGCGTCGTCCTCGGAGTCGAACACGCGCGCGGGCCCCTCGTGGACCATCATCTCCGGCGCTACAGCCGAACGCTTCACCACGCAGCCATCCGGGGCCAGGTTGCCGCGAAGGACCGCAATGCCGCCGTTCTCCGAGTAGGGCTTTTCGATGGGCCGGATAATCTCCTCATCCAGATTTTCAACGCCCTCAAGGTTCTCAGCGACGGTCTTCCCTGTAACGGTGAGAAGCGACGTGTCCAGCAGGCCCTTCTTTGTCAGCTCCTTCATCACAGCGCAGACGCCCCCGGCGCGGTCCAGGTCCTCCATGAAGGTATCGCCCGCCGGGGCCAGATGGCAGAGGTTCGGCGTGCGGGCGCTGATGGCATTGGCTCCGTCCAGATCGATCGTCACCCCGGCCTCCCGGGCAATGGCGGGCAGGTGCAGCATCGTGTTGGTAGAGCAGCCCAGGGCCATATCCACGGTCTCAGCGTTCCTGAAGGCCGCCTTCGTCATGATGTCACGGGGCCGGATATTCTTCTCCACCAGCTCCATGATTTTCATGCCCGTATGCTTGGCCAGGCGGATGCGGGCGGAATACGGCGCGGGGATGGTCCCGTTGCCGCGCAGGGCCATACCGATGGCCTCCGTCAGACAGTTCATGGAGTTGGCCGTGTACATTCCCGAGCAGGAGCCGCAGCTGGGGCAGGCGTTCTCCGTGTAGTCCTCCACCCCCGCCTCAGTCAGCGTCCCGGCGTGGTAGGCGCCCACGGCCTCAAACATGTGGCTGAGGCATGTCCGCCGGCCGTCCTTCAGGCGCCCGGCCAGCATGGGGCCTCCGGCGCAGAATATCGTGGGGATGTTCACCCGCGCGGCCGCCATGAGCAGGCCCGGCACGTTTTTGTCGCAGTTGGGGACCATGACCAGTCCGTCAAACTGATGGGCCAGCGCCATGGCCTCCGTGGAGTCGGCAATGAGTTCGCGGGAGACCAGAGAATACTTCATGCCGATGTGGCCCATCGCGATGCCGTCGCACACGGCGATGGCCGGGAAGAGGATGGGCGTCCCTCCGGCGGCCCGAATCCCGTCCTTCACCGCCTGGGCAATCCTGTCCAGGTGCATGTGCCCGGGGACGATCTCGCTGAAAGAGCTGACGACGCCGATGACAGGCCGCTCAATCTCCTCTTTCGTCAGGCCCAGCGCGTAGAGCAGGCTCACATTGGGGGCACGGTCCACGCCCTTTTTAATATTGTCAGAAAGCATTGGGTTTCCCCTCCCCTGTTCAAATAAATTAAATAAAAATGTTATCATGCAAATCCCATTTGTCAAACGCGCGTCCCTGAGGGGCGGGACGCTTCTTTGGGGGATACGCAGTTTGCCGGCTCCCCCGCCCGCGGCGGTTATGTTAAAATGTTTCACGTTTTTGTTTGACAGTCCGTCCCCGTCGGGGACGTGCCATTAGAGTTTTGTCAGTCTGACGTTTTGTCAGTCTGACTAAGGAGGAATGGAAGTGAAAGATGTTTTGCGTTTAAAGTGGAGATGGGCGGCAGCCCCTGTCCTGATGGGCCTGCTGGCGGCCTGCCTCGCCTGGGCGGCCCCCGCGGAGAAGACCGGCGGGGAGACTCCGGCGGGGGAGGCCAAGGTTCTGGCCCGCGTGGAGGGACAGGACATCACGGAGGAAGCGGTTATGCAGCTCCTTCAGTCGATGGGCCCCCAGGGAATGATGATGTACGGCACCGAGCAGGGACGCCAGATGATTCTGGAGGAACTCATCTCCGTGCGGCTCTTTGCCCTTGACGCGGCGAAGGCCGGGCTGGACGAGACGCCGGAGTTCAAAAAGACGCTGGAGGACCTCCGGACCCACGTCCTCGCCCAGACGGCGATGCGCGAGGCCATTAAAGACATCACCGTCAGCGACGAGGAAGCAAAGCGTTTTTACGATGAGCACCCGGATCAGTTTAAGAATCCGGAGCGCGTCCATGCCCGCCACATCCTGCTGAACGACGACGCCGAGAGCGCGGACAAGCTCGCCAGGGTCCAGGCGGACCTGAAGGCCGGCGTCTCCTTTGACAAGATTGCGAAGGAGGTCTCCGTTTGCCCCTCCGCCCCCCAGGGCGGTGACCTGGGCGAGTTCCAGAAGGGGCAGATGGTTCCGGAGTTCGAGGCGGCGGCTTTTGCCCTGAAGAACCCGGGCGACATCTCCGAGCCGGTGAAGACGCAGTTTGGCTGGCATATCATCAGGCTGGAGGGTCGTGTGCCCGAGTCCGCTCAGCCCTTTGACGAGGTGAAGGCCCAAATCACCCAGGAGCTGCATAACACAAAGGCTTCCGACCGCATTCGGGCCAGGATTGACGAAATGAAGAAGAAATACAAGGTGGAAATTCTGGACACCGGCAAGGAGCCGGAGAAGAAGTAATTCCAAAAAAGCGAGGGAGGAGCCATCTCCTCCCTCACGCCTCACACGCCGCATCCATCACTCCTCAAAAAACTTATCCCTGTTTCGATACCAGAGCCAAAGGGCAATGCCGCCGCACACAAAGCCGGCAAGAAGCCCCAGCAGAACGTAGTCCATCCGCACCGGCTGGCCGAACAGCGTCCTTCCATACCCGGCCAGCGCGTAGCCAAAGGCGATAACGCTGAGCAGGGACAACGTCGTGATAAAAAGCCTCATCTCAGACAAATCCTCCCTCACGGGCCATGAAAATCGGGGCGTTCCGTCCTGTGCCCCGCAGTCAGGGGAGCAGGCCTCCCTGAGACAAATCCGTTAGCCCGGCGGGGATAATTTATCATATAATGGGATATCTGGGATACCCCGAAATTGGAGGAGCTGATGAGGATGAACAGAGAAAACGACGCCAGTGTGCCGATTCTGGACCTGCGGCGAGCTTTTGGGGAGATCCGCGGGGAGGTGCGTGCGGCCGTGGACCGCGTTTTCGACACGCAGGCCTTCATCCTCGGCCGTGAGGTCCGGACGTTTGAGGAGCACATGGAGGCCTATCTGGAACTGCCGGAGGGCGGGGCGGCCGTGGGCTGCGCCTCCGGGTCGGACGCCCTCCTGCTGGCCCTGATGGCCCTGAACATCCAGCCGGGGGACGAGGTGATCACGACACCCTACACGTTCTTTGCCACGGCCAGCGCCATCACGCGCCTGGGGGCCGTCCCCGTCTTTGCGGACATCGACCCTGACACGTACAACGTCAGCCTGGCTGATGTGGAGCGGAAGATCACGCCCAAAACAAAGGTCTTTCTGCCTGTCCACCTTTTCGGCCAGATGGTCCCGCAGGAGAAGATCGCGCCGCTGCTGAAGGAGCGCGGAATAAAAATTGTGGAGGACGCGGCCCAGGCCTTCGGGTCCTGGCGAAAAGTGGAGGGCCGCATCGTCCGCGCGGGCACGATGGGAGACGTGGGCTGCACCTCCTTCTTCCCCACAAAGAACCTCGGCGGCTGCGGCGACGGCGGGATGATGGTGACCTCGGACCCGGAGCTGGCCGCGCGGCTGAGGAAGCTCCGCGTCCACGGCGAGGGCTCCACGTACTTCCACGAGGAGGTGGGGCTCAACAGCCGCCTCGATGCGCTTCAGGCCGCCATTCTGGATGTGAAGCTGCCTCACCTTGAGGAGTGGAACGAGGAGCGCCGCTCTCTGGCCTCCTTCTACCGGCTGTGCTTCGAGTCCCGGGGCCTGACGGGTGAGGGAAAGCTACGCCTTCCCGTGGAGCTGGAGGGCAATTATCATATCTATCACCAGTACGTCATCCGCACGCCCCTGCGCGACGAACTGATGGCCTGGCTTGAGGAGCGGAAAATCGCCACCCGCGTCTATTATCCCCTGCCGCTGCACCTTCAGCCCTGCTTCGCCTTCCTGGGCGGCAAGGCAGGAGATTTCCCCGAGTCGGAACGGCTCTCCCGCGAGGCCCTGGCTCTGCCCGTCTTCCCCGGCCTCCGGCCAGAGGAACAGGAACGCCTGGCGGACGCCGTGGCGGAGTTCGCCCGCTCCCGTTTCTAGCGGACGGGCGTGGTGTTATACTGAATCAAGAAGTATTTTTAAGCGTTTTAAGGAGGGGTTTTTATGTATTCTCCCTACGGTTTTGGAATGGACTCCACCATGCTTCTGCTGATCCCGGCGGTGCTGCTCTCCATGTGGGCGCAGGCGCGGGTGCAGTCCACCTTCAGCCAGTACAGCCAGGTGGGGGCCCGGGGCGGCGTTACAGCCGACGGCGTGGCGCGGATGCTCCTGACCTCCTTCGGGCTGGGAAACATGCCCATCAACCGCGTGCGGGGCTCGCTGACCGACCACTACGACCCCAGGGACAGGACGCTGAACCTCTCGGAGTCTGTATACGGCAGCCGCAGCATCGCCTCCATCGGCGTCGCCGCCCACGAGGTGGGGCACGCCATCCAGCACAGCCAGAGCTACGGTCCCCTGATGCTGCGGAACGCCATCGTCCCTGTGGTGAACTTTGCCTCTTCGGCCTCCATGCCGCTGTTCATCATCGGCCTGATGATGGGAAACAGCCTGCTCATAAACCTGGGCATCCTCCTCTTCATCGGGGCGCTGACCTTCCATCTGGTGACTCTGCCCGTGGAGCTTGACGCCAGCTCCCGCGCGCTGAAGCTGCTGCGGGAAACGGGGACCCTGGCTCCCGACGAACTGGAGGGGGCCAAAAAGGTGCTCAACGCCGCCGCCTGGACCTACATCGCCGCTGCGCTCATGGCCGTGCTTCAGCTTGTGCGGCTCATTATGATCCGCAACGCCCGGGAGAGGAGATAACCCTCCTTTGCGCGGAATAGAAGGGGCGCTCCACGTTCTGGAACAGGTGCGGGAACCGCGCGGGGGCGGCTTTGCGCCCTCCCGCGGGAAAGGGGGCTCCCCCCGCTCCGCCGGCGCCGCCTTCGCGTCGGAGGTCCTGAGGAAAATTGGTGGGGACATGACGCCGGGGGACCTGACTCTGGCGTCCTCACTGGTCTACTCCGTGCTGCGCCGGCAGGAGATGTGGCGCGCGGTCTACAGGAAATTCATGAAGGACGCCCGGGGGGACGAATCCCTGCCGCCCCTGATCCGCGACTGCCTCCTCGTGGGGACGGCAGGACTTCTGGAGCTTCGTCACTTTGCGGGCGGCGTGCTGGTCAACGGCCTGCTGGACCACCTCAAGGCACGGAACCAGAGACGCTGGGTCTCTCTGGTCAACGCCGTGCTGCACAACGTCGGGGAGCGGGGGGCTGAGCGGGTGCAAGCCCTGCGTCACAGTCCCTCCCAGGAGGAGCGGGCCCTGTGGGCGGGGGTACCGTCCTGGTCCCTGCCCGCCTGGACCCGGACGTGGCAGAGGCCCGATCTGAACCGCCTCTTTGACCTGCTCCCCCAGCCCCCCCTGAGCGCCCTGAGGCCAGCCCCGGGGAAGCGCGGCGAGCTGCTGAAAATGCTGGAGGAGCGCGGGATAAAAGCGGAGCCCTCCTCCCTGTCGGAGGCCATCCATCTGGAGGGCACCATCCTGCCCGCGGACGTTCCGGGGTTTGACCAGGGGCTTGCCGCCGTGCAGACAGAGGGCTCTGTCCTTGCGGCGTCGCTGGCGGCGCAGCTGTATAAGAGCGGGGGCTATGTCCTCGACCTCTGTTCCGGACGCGGGGTCAAGGGCGGCCAGATCCTGCAGACCTGTCCCGACGCGCGGCTGGAGGGCTGGGAGCTCTCGGAGGGCCGGCACAGAAGCGCGTTGCGGGAGATGAAACGGCTGGGCGTGGAGGATCGGGCGAAGCTCCGCCAGGGCAGCGCCCTGGAGCTGGAGCCCCTGGAACCGCCGTCCCTCGTTTTGCTCGACGCGCCCTGCTCCGGCAGCGGGACATGGACACGAAAGCCGGACTCAAAATGGCGTCTGGACTGGGAACGGCTCGACCGGCTGGCGGCAGCCCAGAAGAAACTGCTGGAGCGGGCAGTGGCGCTCTGCGCTCCGCGTGGTATCATAATTTATATTACGTGCAGTCTCCTGAGGCAGGAAAACGAGAACGTGGTGGCGGAGACCCTGGCAGCCCACCCGGAGTGCGTGGAACTGCCGGCGTCCTGGGAGTGCGGGACGGCCGCGGGGACGGACGGCGCGGTGAGCCCCTTTCACCGGGGCCGTCCCTGGGGGACGTATATTTGGCCGGAGACGCCGTGGCTGGATGGTTTCTACTGTGCTGCAATCATGAAGAGATAAACGGGGGCTGAAGAGCTTTGGGCAAGATGATTCGATGGACGCTGCTGTTTGTGGTGCTGATAATTTTCGCTTCGGGGGCCGTGGCGTTTTACACGGTGTTCTTCCGGCCGTCGGGAGAGGTCGTCATTCCGCCGCTCAGGGAACGTTCTGTTGTGGAGGCTGCCGCCGAAGCGGAGCGTCTGGGCTTCTCCGTACAGATAGAACAGGTCTCATCCTCCCTCCCGGAGGGTCTGGTGCTGGCGCAGTCTCCGGAGCCGGGCACCCGCGCCCGAAAGAAGCAGGTCGTCCTCCTTCAGGTCAGTAAGGGCGGAGAACTGCACACTGTCCCCGACGTGCGGGGACAAAGCCTGGCGCGCGCTCAGAGCGTCATAAAAAAACAGGGTTTTGCGCTGGGAGATATCATCAAAATACAGGACGGGGGACAGCCGGGCGGGGTGGTTATCGCCCAGAGCCCGGCCGCGCCCGCCAACATCCCCATAGCCCGCCGGATTGACCTCCTGATCCGCGATGGCGGCGGCGCAGGGGGCACCGTGCTGGTCCCGAACGTCAATGGCCTGATGGAAGACGAAGCGCGGGCTCTCCTTGAGGAGAACAGCATTAAAATTCAGACCGTCGACAGAGTTTACAGCCCCATCGTCCCGGAAGGGCAGGCCATCGAGACCCGGCCCGGGGCCGGGGCCATGGTGGACCCCAGCGATGGCGTGCGGCTCAAGGTCGCTACGCGCCGCCAGCCCGCCGGGTTTGATACGTCAAAGGAGCCCTCCGGGGAGTCCGGCGGGACGGTGCGCAAGGCCACGACACAGCAGCCTGAACAGCCCACGACACCCGCAGCCGATGCTCCGCGGGGCGTGACGGTCTCCGTCCCCGGGCAGGGCGATCTCTTCATTGGCGACGGAACTCCGGCCAATACCCCTATCCGGGAGGCCGACCCCAACGTCAGCGTCTTTGATCAGGAGGGACGAAAGCCCAGCGCGGCCCCAACGGGAGGGACCGCAGCCTCCAGGCCTGCGGCAAATGAGCCCGCGGCCCCTGCGCAGCAGAATACTCCCCCCGCCGCGACAGGCGGAACCAAGACGGCAAAGATTCGTTATCAGGTGCCGCCTCTCACCAGCTCCATGAACCTGCGCATTGAGCTGACCGACCCCTCCGGCAGACGGGATGTTCTCAACCGCCCGGCCAAAAGCGGGGAAAGCGTCTACACGGAGGCGAAGTACAGCCAGGAGTGTGTCGTGAGCGTCTATCTGGGCGGGGAGTTCGTCTGGCAGGAGAAGTTCCGATGAGCCGGAGGGAATTTCTCATCGCCCCCTCCGTGCTGGGGGCGGACCCCCTGGCCCTGGCGGATGCCGTTGAATCCCTGAAAGGCCGTCACGACTGGCTGCACCTGGACATCATGGACGGGCATTTTGTGCGGAACCTGTCCTTTGGGCCTTCCGTGGCGCGGGCCATGCGCCGCCGGTGGCCGGAGGCCTTTATCGACGTCCATCTGATGGTGGACCGTCTGGACGTGGTGCTGCCCCTCTTCCTGGACTCCGGGGCATCGCTCATCACAGTCCACGCGGAGACGGAGCCGCAGCTTCTGCACGCCGTGCTGGGCTCCATCCGGGCGGCGGGGCTTCAGGCCGGGGTCGCCATCGGGCCCGTCACGCCCGTGGAGAGGATACGTCCCGTGCTGGGCTGTGTGGACCTCGTCCTGGTGATGTCCGTCACGCCGGGTTTCGGGGGACAAAGTCTGATAGAGGATACCCTTGAGAGGACGAGGCAGCTCGCCCAGCTCAGGGCCGCCGGCGGATACGGTTATCTCATTGAGATGGACGGCGGGATTAACTTGGATAACGCAGCCAGGATCGCCCTGGCAGGGTGCGACGTCGCTGTTGCGGGCAGCGCCGT
>JAIKZX010000187.1 GCA_024681935.1 Fretibacterium sp. | reverse complement strand
CAATAGACGTGATGACGCCAATGAACTCACTGATTTTGTCCACGGAGTCCACCAGCCCCTGGAGCTTCTCTCCGCTCTCGTTCGTCTTCGTCTGAAGGATAGACATATTCGCAATGGCTTCCTGCACCGTCTCCGTGGCCTTGTTCGCCACCTGCGTCACATTGGAAATGAATTCCGCGCAGTCCGTGGCCGCCTGAGCGGACGTCATGGAGGCAGCGGACATCTCCTCCGTTCCGGCGTTGCTCTGCTCCAGTGACGAGGAGTTGGATTCCATCAGCTTCACGGTTTCATTCACAGCCTTGCGGACCTTGTTGGCGCCCTCCAGGTTAGCTGCCGAATCCTCATGCATGGTTGCGGCCTTTTCGGAGGAGGTGTCAGCGTTATTGCGAATCTCAGTGATGGCCGTGCGCAGGGAGGCGAACATTTCGGACAATGCGTCGCCCAGGCTGCCCAGCTCATCGTGTCCATTATACTGGAAGTCCTCGCGGGTGATGGAAACATCGCCATCCCGGGCTTTATGTGTAAGCTCCACCACACGGGACAGCGGCTTGCGGATGGCCCCGGCGATGAAGAATGCGATGGCCAGTCCCACTACAATAGTCGCGGCCGCCAGCGAAATCAACAGCCATATCGCGCTGCCAAGGGAGTCATAGCCGCTCTTTGTGAAGTTCGTCACGCGGGTGAAGGTGTTTTGTACGATATTTTCCGTTACGGTGCTGAGGTCATACGCGTTCTTAACCAGCTGTTGGAACATCACATTTAGGTCGGTAAACGCCTTCAACACATCGGCAAAAGCATCTTTAAAGGTTGTGAAAGCGCTGGAAAGGTTGTTCAGTTTCTCCCTGACCTCCGCGGCCTTGGTGGTATTGGCAAACTCCTGAACGTAGGAGTGAAGGTCATTGAACTGCGTTGTGACCTTCTGCAGAGTGTTCAGGTCCCGTCTCTCCAAGCCCTGCTCATACTTGTACATGATATCGAGCATGTTGGTCAGCATTATCTCCGCGCCCTTCACACGATCCAGTTTACGATCCAGGTCATGTGTCAGACTTGAAAGCGCGACGATGTCGGGGGAGTCCTTCTCAATGCCGGTGTTGATGTCTTGATGTTCGTCGTAAGCCCTCGTGTACTGGATGTCGACAACCTCGTTAAAGCGCCTGCGTATATCGTTGGTGCTTTCATCCATTCTCTTGATTGCGGCCCTTTTAGTGAGAATCATGTTCTTGACCTGCTCAAAGATGGACGCAGTCTCCCGAATTGACTGTTCGGCAGCCGGCAGAGTAGACAGTGATGTCAATTCCGGGTGTTCGGAGTAGAGTTTCTTAGCCGCGCTCAACTCCCTGTTAAGGGACGTTATAGTGTCCTGAAAAGTCTTGATGTCTTCGTCGCTTTCGAAAAGGCGCAAATCACGAATGGTCATGTGAAGCGAATCCACCGTGGTTTTGATTTCGTTGGTGGCGTTCATCGCTGTTACGATATTCGACAGAAGGTGGATATCACTCTGAACGGAAGAAATGCTCATCCAGCTGAAAAATACAGCCACCCCGAACAGGGCAAGTACCAGTCCGAACCCAACGCCAAGTTTCGCGGAGATTTTCAAGTTCTTTAACATCTGCATACGCTCCTCTGAAGATAAAATATCTTTCTCTATTATAGTATAAAATATGAATCTATATAGTCCTTACTCTTTTTCTTCCGCTTCCCTATCCTCTTCCCCTTCTTTCACCTCTTTTATTGCCCATATTTCATCTTCGTCCTCACGCCTGACCTTAAACAGGGACAGGGAATCACGCAGGTCCTCAGCCAGCTGTGCCTGCTCACCCGCAATATCCGTGGCGCGTGCGGCAACGGCTGCCGTGCTGTCCATGGCGGTGGAAATATTTTCAAGATGCTCCAATATCTCCGCCGTTGCTTTCGTCACCTTGTCGATGCCCGCTGCAATTTCCCGGCTGGACGCCGCCTGCTCCTGAGCCACCGCAGCGATATTTTGAATCCGGTCATTCGCCTTGTCAATCTCTCCCATCGCCTCGGACAAAGCGTCCCTTGCGCCGTTGGCCTTCTCTACCGTCTGAACCAGCAGCTCCGATGTTTCTTCACTGGCTATCTTGGTGTCCCTTGCTCCGTCCTGAAGCGCGCCTGTCAGTCCCCGGACGTTCTCCGCCGTGCGGCCGGATTCCTCCGCCAGCTTGCGTACGGACTCCGCTACTACTGCGAATCCGCGGCCGGCCTCGCCCGCACGTGCCGCCTCAATGGCTGCGTTCAAAGCCAGGAGGTTCGTCTGTCCGGCAATTGAAGTAATGACACCAATGAACTCCGTAATCCTGTCCACGGAATCTATGAGGTCCTGGAGCTTCTTTCCGCTCTCTTCCGTCTTTTCCTGGAGAAGGGCCATGTTCGCAATGGCCTCCTGCACTGTCATAACGGCCTTGTTCGCCACCTGGGTCATATTGACGATGAACTCGGCGCAGTCAGTAGCTGCTTGGGCTGACGTCATGGCCGCCGTGGACATCTCGCCTGTTCCCACGTTGCTTTCCTGCAGCGACGAGGAATTGGACTCCATCAGTTTCACCGCCTCGCTGACGGATTTGCGGACGTTGTTGGCGCCCTCCAGATTCCTGCCGGCGTCCTCACGCATGGTCTCGGCTTTCTCAGTGGAGGCGTCGGCGTTGTTGTTTATCTCGACAATAGCAGTGCGCAGGGAGGCAAACATTTCGGACAGGGCATCACCCAAAATACCCAGCTCGTCATTCCCCTCATGTTCAAAGTCATCACGGATAATGGACATATCGCCGTCGCGGGCGTCTGCGACCAGCTTCACTACGCGCGCCAAAGGCTTGCGGATGGCCCGGGCGATGAGTAATGCGATAACCATTCCAACGACAATGGCCACGACCGCCAGAACAATCAGCAGCCACACCGCTCTGCCCAGAGCACGGTAGCTCTCGTAGGTGAGTTCGTTGAGGCTTGCAATACCGGAATTCATAATCTGATCGGCGACCTTTACCATATCCAGGCCGTCCTTCATCAAATCCTGGAACAGCGGCCCCGTTTCGTTAACAGCATGGAGCACCTCGCCAAAACTCGTCTTAAAGACAGCAAAGGCCCCACGGCTCTGCTGAAGCCTCTTCCGGATGGCAGGGAGGTTTGTACTCTCAGCAACAGAGCTGACAGAAGCCTCAAGTCCGTCGAGTTGAGTTACGACGCTGTTCAGTATGCTGGCGTCGAGCTCCTCCACCCCTTCGCGGGAATGCCATGCGGCGGCAAGCAGACGAACCAGCAGGTCCTGAACTTCCCTCGCACGCTCCACCTCTGTCTCCAGTTCGGATACTCTGGCGGCTGCGGCCTCGCCGCCGGACCCCTCCCTAACCTCCTGAGCGATTTTCCTTATCTCGGTGTGGGTTGCCTGAAACTGTGAGTTGACGACCCCGATAAAGAGGTTCTGCACCGCGTTAAGCCCTCCGCTCAGCTTCCGCATGGCGGTGGTCTTGGAGCGGACCATCTCGCTCACTTTTTCAAGGTTTTCAGTGCTCTTCTGCAGGTTCCCCTCCAGATCAGAGACGAGGGCAAGCGTGTTCAGGCGCGGTTCCTCCGCGTAGAGCTTTTGTGCCGCCTCCATCCGGTTCTTCAGTTCCACTAAGCGGTTTCGAAGGGCCTCAACGTCCTCCTCGCTCTCAGAATAGCGGAGGTCCCGGATCCCTGCGCGGATGAATGACACGGTATCGTTCATCTCGTTTGCAAGTTGCAGCGCTTTTGAGACTTCCCCCAGAAAAGCGATGTCCTTCTGCACCGCGGAAATGCTCACCCAGCTGAGGAATACGGCTGCGCCGAACAACAGCAGTACCATACCGAATCCAATGCCGAGTTTCGCGGAGATTTTCAAGTTCTTAAACATTTACCTACACTCCTCCAGGAGATGAGATGGGGGAAATCAAGTATCACTATTATATAACTAATTAAGAAGATTGATGAGGGTATGTCTGTTGAACAAAAAAAAAGACGGTGGGGGTAATGAACCCACCGTCTTTTTTTGATGACTGACGCTGATTACTCTTTTGCCGGAAGAGCCTTAGGCCCCTGCGTGAGAAGGGATTCTTCGCTTTCAACCTTGAACATGGCCAGCGAGTCCCGAAGGTCCTCAGCCAGCTGCGCCTGCTCGTTGGCAATACTCGTGGCACGCTCCGCAACGAGAGCTGTGTCGTCCATGGCGACCTTGATGTTCTCAAGGTTCTCGAGAATTTCCGCCGTAGACTTCGTCACGTTATCGATACCACCCGCAATCTCCCGGCTGGATGCAGCCTGCTCCTGGGCCACGGCCGCGATGTTCTGAATACGGTCATTTGCCTTGTCGATCTGGCTCATGGCCTCAGTCAGGGATTCCTTTGCCCCATTGGATTTCTCCACGGTCTGAACAAGAAGCATCGCTGTCTCTTCGCTCGCGGCCTTCGTGTCCTGTGCGCCGTCCTGAAGGGCCCCCATCAAACCGCGGACGTTCTCCGCCGCGCGGCTGGACTCCTCCGCCAGCTTACGCACCGACTCAGCCACCACCGCGAACCCGCGGCCGGCCTCGCCTGCACGCGCAGCTTCAATGGCCGCGTTCAGCGCAAGCAGGTTTGTCTGGTCCGCAATGGATGTGATGACGCTGATGAACTCACTGATTTTGTCCACAGAATCCACCAGGCCCTGAAGCTTCTCTCCGCTTTCTTCCGTCTTTTTCTGGAGGATGCCCATATTGGCGATGGCTTCCTGCACCGTCGCAGTAGCCTCATTCGCAACGTGAGTTACGTTTGCGATGAACTCAGCGCAGTCCGTAGCCGCCTGGGCGGACGTCATGGAAGCTGCAGACATCTCCTCAGTCCCTGCGTTGCTCTGCTGCAGCGACGAGGAGTTGGACTCCATCAGCTTCACTGCCTCGTTCACGGCCTTGCGGACGTTGTTGGCGCCGTCCAGGTTCTTGCCAGCATCCTCACGCATCGTTTCAGCCTTCTCGGTGGATGCGTCTGCGTTCTCGCGGATATCACTGATGGCCGTACGCAGGGAGTCAAACATCTCGGACAGCGCGTCGCCCAGGCTGCCCAGCTCGTCGTGTCCCTCATATTCGAAATCGTCGCGGGTGATGGATATGTCGCCATCCCGGGCGTTGTGCGTAAGCATCACCACGCGGCCCAGGGGCTTACTGATTATCCTGGCGATGAAGAAGGCAATTCCCAGACCGACCACGACCGCCACAGCAGCCAGTATAATCAGCAGCAGTACGGAATTACCCAGAGCTTTCCCGTTCCTGTCGATATACTCAACCGAACGGGTAATGCCGGTGTCTACGATAACGTCCGAAACGTTGACCATCTCCATGCCATCTTCCAGCAGTCTCTGGAACAGGGGCTCACTCTCAGTGAAGCCCTTGATTACCTGGGCAAAGCCTGTTTTGAATAATTCGAACTCGCCGTTAAGAGCATTCAGCTTATCGCGAACCAACTGGACCTTCGTCGTATCGGCGAACTCCTTTGTCATTTTTTGCAGCTCTTCAATTTGATGCGCGACTGCAGCCAACTTGTCTGCGTCCAGTGCCTCCATCGCAGCCTTGTAATCCCAGGCGATGACGAGAAGCCGGGTCAGCATATCCTCCGCGCCCTTCACGCGGTCCAGCTTCCGGTCCAGGTCGTGCGTCAGCTCTGATATCTTATTGATGTCCTCGTTCTTCTCAATGCCATCGTTGATATCGTGATGCTCATCATAAGCTCTCTTATACTGAAGCTCCACGATTTCTGTGAACAGTTTCTGCAACACGATAAAACCTTCATCAAGCTTATGGGCGGCGTCATTCTTGACGTTGACCGTTTCCACAAACTTCTCCAGATTTTCGTTAATGTCACGATGTGCCGCTTCCAGATCTGAGGCGCGGGCAAGGGTGTCAATTTTGGGCTGTTCCGCGTAGAGTTTCTTCATTGAGTCGGCCTTTGTCTTGAGTTCCGCAAGATAGTCCCTCAGTTTTGCAGCGTCTTCGTCCGACTCGGAGAAATGCAAATCACGAATGCCGGCGCGGATAAACGACACCGTGCTGTTTGTGTTGTTCGCCATCCCCAGCGAACGCAAAATCTGCCCCAAGAAAGAGATGTCCTTCTGGACGGCGGAGATGCTGAGCCAGCTGATAAAAACAGCCACGCCGAACAGCATCAGCACCAGGCTGAACCCGACGTAAAGTTTTCCGGAGATCTTCAAATTCTTTAACATCTTACACTCTCCTCAGTTCAAATTTTGCCCCGCGGCCCTTGCGTGCACCAGGGGCATTGATGCCCTTAGATTATTATAACGTATGACAGAAAAAAATTCAGCTTTGTGACCCAGGAAACGGAAGAGTTTTTTATATCCCTGGTTTCAGCTTTTTCCACGCCATGAGCCACGACAGGGCTGCGAATGTCTTGGAGTCCCTGATGCGCCCATCCGTCAGGAGCCGGGGCACATCCGCAAAGGGGACCTCCACCGTGGAGACGTTCTCGTCATCGTCCTGAGGCAACACGGAAGAAGTCAGATCCTCCGCCAGGAAGAGCGTCATGAACTCTGTGCAGAAGCCTGGCGTGGCATAGAAGCCTCCAATCCGGGTCAGGGTCCCGGGTTTGATCCCCAGCTCTTCCTGCATCTCGCGCGCGGCGGTCTCAAGAGGATCCTCACCTTCTTCAATCATCCCGGCGCAGATTTCCAGCATCTCCTCATCCACAGCATAACGGTACTGCCGTACGAGGAGTACGCTGTCCCGGTCTGTCACGGCCAACATCCCCACCGCGTGCTTGTGTTCAACGACCTCACGTACCGCCGTTCTGCCGCTGGGCATCAGCACATCGTCCACCCTGAGGTTCAGAATCTTCCCCTCGTAGAGCCGGCGGCTGATGGCCTGACGTTCGCAGTTTTTGCTCTCCTCCGCCATGACAACACCCCTCAAATTTATATAACCTGTACTTTATTATAACTCAGCAAAAAAAACTGGCAAACCCCGCGCCTCTGAAACCTGCAGATATCATTTTAACCTCGCCCCGGGGGCAAGGCGCAAACCCCGCGCCCAGTCCAGGGCCTTCATCCGGCGTTTGCCCGGAGCCTGAACCTCAAGCAGGCGAAGCGCCCCTGCTCCGCAGGCAACGACAGGTCCGTCCGCGTCAAGTCTCAAAACTGTCCCCGGGGTCTCCTCCGGTGTATCCAGAAAGGCGGTGCGCCACAGTTTCAGACGTCCGCCATCTTTAAGAGGAAGGAAAGCCCCACCGGATGTATCCAGGGCCCGGACGGTGTTGTGGATTTTGGGGGCCGGCCAGTCCCACGCAGTCTCGAACTCTCCGCGGGCGAGTTTTGCCGCGTAGGTTGCGTTGGCGTGATCCTGTTCTGTGAAGGCTCCCGTCCCTTCCGACAGGCTTTTCAGTCCCCCCGCAGCAATCTTCGCCCCAAGGTCGCTCAGAGTCCTGTATAATTCTGAGGCCGTAGCGTCCGGTCCAACCGGCACAGGAGCCTGACACAGCACCGGCCCCGCGTCCATCTCCGGCACGAGACGGAAAACCGTCACGCCCGTCTGTATGTCTCCGTTCATCAGGGCCCGCTGGATGGGGGCCGCTCCGCGCCAACGCGGCAGGAGCGAGGGGTGGATGTTCAGACAGCCCCACCGCGGTGTGCTCAAAAAGGGCTCGCGAATAATCTGTCCAAAATCAATCACGAAGACCACGTCCGGAGGAGAGGCCTGAAGGGAGGCCAGCAGAGCTTCATTTTGAGAGAGGCGGCCCGTACGCTCTGCAGGAAGTCCCAGCCGGGCGGCGCATGCCTCCACGGGGGAGGGGGTCTCCTTCATGCCGCGTCCCGACCGGGTAGGCATACCCGTGATGATGCGCGTCAAACAGCAGTTATCCGCCGGCCGGAGAAGCCGGTTAAGGCCTTCCAGGCAAAGGGCGGCAAAAGGTCCTTCACCTACAAACCAGAAGTGCATCACCGCCGCCTCGCCGCGCGCGGGGGCTCTGCGCTTGTGCCCCGCGTCTGTTTCATCATCTTCTTACGTATGGCCCCTCGCTTGAGGGGCGTGAGATAGTCGATGAAGAGGTGCCCGTCCAGATGGTCCATCTCGTGCAGAAATGCGCGTGCCACGAATCCCTCTGCCTCAAGAACGTGCGTTTTACCCTCCGTGTCCTGAGACTCTATCCTGACCCACTCCGGACGCTTCACCAAAGCATAAATGCCTGGGAAGCTCAGGCAGCCCTCCTCCGCCTCCAGTTCCCCCCGTTTCTCCAGGACGCGGGGGTTGATGAGCGTGTAGCTCTTGCCCTCGTACTCCACCACAGCAATCTTTTTGAGCACGCCGACCTGCGGGGCGGCGAGTCCCACTCCGTCGTGTGCGCGCATCGCCATGTATAGTTTTTCAACAAATCCGGCCAGATCCTCGTCAAAGGCCGATACAGGCTCCGTGGGTTTCTTCAGAATAGGATCCGGGTAGCGGAGGATGTCCAGCTCAATCCCCAGAAGCTCCCTCTCTTTCGTCTGGTCCATATAAAAAACCGCCTTTCTCCCAGATGGCGAAAGTTCAGGATTATTGTACTCCAAAATAAGGATGGATAAAAGGTATTCGTGGTAAAATAAGGTCATTATGCGGCTTGGCCTGAGAATACCGGCCGGCCGCCGGACGTTTTGTGCGTTTGCTATTCGGAGAGGAGTCATTCAATGCCTGAGGATAACAGGGAAGCAGCCGGCCTGGAAAAAAGCCCCCTTGAGGGCGCGGAGCAGCAGTTGGGAGGACGAGTCATCCCTTTGCCCCTTGTCGGCGAGATTAAGGACAGTTACCTGAACTACGCGATGAGCGTCATCATCGGCCGGGCCCTGCCGGACGCGCGGGATGGTTTGAAGCCTGTTCAGCGCCGTGTGTTGTATGCTATGTCCGAGCTGGGACTGCGTCACAACACGGCTTATAAAAAATCTGCCCGCATCGTCGGTGAAACGATGGGTAAGTATCACCCCCACGGTGATGCCTCCATCTATGACACGATGGTGCGTCTGGCCCAGAACTGGAACCTGCGCTACTGCCTGGTGGACGGGCAGGGCAACTTCGGTTCTGTGGATGGGGACAGCGCGGCGGCCATGCGTTACACCGAGGCCCGGCTTCACACGCTGGGCGAGCTGATGCTGGCTGATATCGACGAGGATACGGTGGAATGGGGCCCGAACTTTGACGAGTCCCTGAAGGAGCCACTTTCCCTGCCGGCGGTGCTGCCCAACCTTCTGGTCAACGGCAGCACGGGCATCGCTGTCGGCATGGCGACGAACATTCCGCCGCACAACCTGAGGGAAGTGGTGGATGTTCTCTGCTGGCTTCTTAAGACGGAGACACCCCCGGAAGAGGCCAGTCTTGCGGAGATTATGAAGCGTCTGCCGGGGCCGGATTTCCCAACGGGTGGCCTGATTTTGGGGCGTCAGGGCATCTATGACGCCTACAGTACAGGTCGGGGCAAGATTATCCTCCGCGGGCGGATGCACGTCGAGGAGGGCAAACGCGGCCGTTCCAGCGTCATCGTCACGGAGATACCCTACGCGGTGAACAAGACAACGCTTATCGAGACGATGGTGCTGGCTGTTCAGAACAAGGAGATAGATGGCGTTTCGGATATCCGTGATGAGTCGGACCGCAACGGGATGCGCATCGTGCTGGACCTGACACGTGACGCGGATCCGGAGCTTGTGATGCGACAGCTTTATCGCCGCACCCAGCTTCAGACCACCTTTGGCGTCATCAACCTGGCGCTGGACAACAAGCACCCGCGCGTGCTGCCCATCACAGGGCTGCTGAGACTCTTCCTGGACTACCGCCGTGAAGTCGTGCGCCGCCGGACGGAGTTCCGCCTCCGGCAAGCCCAGGCCCGTGAGCATATCGTTGAAGGCCTGGTGAAGGCCCTCGGCATCATCGAGCAGGTTATCCAGCTTATCCGTTCCTCCAAATCCGGTCAGGAGGCCAAGGAAGGGCTCGTTTCCCAGCTGGGATTCTCAGAGGTCCAGGCACAAGCCATTCTGGAGATGCGTCTTCAGCGCCTCACCGGCCTTGAGCGGGAGAAGTTGGATGAGGAGCAGAAACAGCTCCTGGCGGATATCGCCTCCTATAATCGCATCCTCGCTGACCGGAAGGTGCTGGACGGAGTCATTCATGACGAGCTGAAGGAACTGGGTGATAAGTTTGGTGATGACCGCCGCACGGAGATTATCGATAACTACCAGGAATCGGCCGACGAGGACCTGATTCCGGAGAGCGACATTGTTGTCACCCTGTCTCAGGACGGATTCCTGAAGCGGCAGGACCTGGAGAGCTATACGCTCCAGGGGCGCGGCGGCAAGGGGCGCAAAGGGGCGTCGGTGCAGGAGGATGACAGCATCGCCACAGTCTGCGTTACCCACACGCATCATGAACTCTACTTCTTCACCAATCGGGGCCGGGTCATGTCCATCAAAGGCTTCACTATCCCGGAGACGCGGACCGGCAAGGGCAAGCTGGCCTCCCGTATTCTTCCTATGGAGGAGGGGGAGCGGGTGGTGTCTCTGGCCCCCGGTGGGGCGACGGGCTGGAAATACGCTTTCTTCCTCACGCGAGGCGGCATCGCCAAGCGCGTTAAGGTGTCTGATCTGCTGGATTCCAGTCGCCCGCGGCGTATCATCTCCCTTGATGATGGGGATGAGATTGCTCAGGTGTGTCTGACGACCGGCAAGGACGACCTGCTTCTGATGACAGCGGAGGCAAAGGCTCTGCGCGTCTCAGAGGAGGAGTTCCGCCCCATGGGGAGGGGGGCCCGCGGCGTCCGTGCTATGGCCCTCTCGGTGAATGACCGGATCATCAGCTGCGACGTGGTGAGTCCGGACAGCGAGATTTTAATTTTGAGCGAACGGGGATTTGGCAAACGAACGGATTTTAACGAGTTCACGCAGCATCACCGTGCCACCGGTGGTGTGCGGGCCATGAACGTCACTGCCAAGACGGGCCGCCTTGTGGGGTGCTACACGGTACGGGCTCAGGATGAGATTATCGCCATCACCGCGCGGGGGCGCATGATTCGCGTGGCTGTGAGCGATCTTCCCAAGTTTGGGCGCACCTCGATGGGCAACATCACAGTTCGCCTGGACGAGGGGGACCTTGTGGCGGACTGCAGTATCGTCCGGGCAGATCAGAATGAGCCGAAGGGT
The DNA here is from genome assembly GCA_024681935.1 of Fretibacterium sp. GTDB lineage: Bacteria > Synergistota > Synergistia > Synergistales > Aminobacteriaceae > JAFUYV01. The sequence goes on along the minus strand of JAIKZX010000187.1, from coordinate 12,716 downwards.
GAAGCGGAAACGCAGACGGACACAACAGGACGTCTGCCATTTGATGAGCCCCCGGCGGATGAAGAGCCCTTCAGCGGTACAGAGGAGTGAGAAAAATGCGTTTTGCCAGCGATGGTTTCGCCACGATTGCTTTCTGTGTACTGACGACAGCGGCCTTTGCCTTCATCTCTCCCTTGCCCGCTGTGGTGATGGGGGCCGTGACAATCCTTGTACTCTGGTTCTTCCGTGACCCGGACCGCGTCACCCCGGAGCGGGAAGGGGGCTTCTTCTCGCCCGCGGACGGGAAGGTGGTGGAGATCTCCGAGGCGGAGCATCCCTTCACGGGTCCTGCGGTGAAGGTGGGGATATTCATGAACCTCTTCAGCGTCCACGTGAACCGTGCCCCCTGCGCCGGGAATGTGGAATACCTGGAGTACATTCCGGGAAAGAAGGTCGCGGCCTTTGCTCCCAAAGCGTCGGAGATCAACGAGCGGCATCTCGTCGGGCTTTCCACAGCCTGGGGCCCCGTCCTGATGGTGCAGATTGCGGGGCTGGTGGCGCGTCGCATTGTCTGCCGCCTGACACGGGGTGACAGGCTGGAGGCCGGGCAGCGCTACGGAATGATAAAGATGGGTTCGCGGGTTGACGTTTATCTGCCCAAAGAGGTAAGATTACACATCAACATGGGGGATAAGGTCTATGCCGGAGTCTCCCTCCTGGGAGTGGTTGAGAGATGAAACTGTTGAAAAGACACAAACGGGAACGCAAGCCTTTGGAGTTCAAACAGATTGCTCCGAATATGGTGACGAGTGGCAACCTGCTCTGCGGGCTCTTCTCGCTGATGTTGGTGATGGGCGGACGTTATGTACCGGCGGCGTGGTTGATTTTTTTTGCCGTCATCTTTGATGGGCTGGACGGGAAGGTGGCCAGGATGCTGGGCGGTGGCTCGCAGTTTGGGCTGGAGTTCGACAGTCTGGCGGATCTCGTCAGTTTTGGTGTTGCCCCTTCTCTTCTGCTCTACCACGCCTTCCTCAGAGGATGGGCTGGGGTGCTGGGACCTGTGGTGGTGTGCTTCTTTACTCTGTGCGTGGCCCTGCGGCTGGCCAGGTTTAACGTCGTCCACATTCCCGGGCCGTTTCAGGGGCTGCCCTGTCCGGCAGGCGGACTCTTCATTGCTTCTTTCATCCTGGCAGGACTGACGATTCCTCCGGCGGCGATGGCTGTCGTGCTGGTGGTGGTAGGGCTCCTGATGATTTCAAGCATCCCATACGCCAACCTAAAAAAGCTGACCAAGCACAGCGCGGACAAGGGCAAATGTGTGATTCTCTTCTCGTTCTTCGTGTTGTCCTTCGCGTTCCTGGGAAGTTCAGCTCCGCTCTTTCTCTTTGCTATGTATATCCTGAGCGGCTTAATCCGCTTTGACTGGGGACAGTGGCTGCTTCGGCCAGAGGCCCGGGAGGTTGCCTCTGCGGAAGCAAAAGCGCGCTGATAGTTTTTATTGTGTATAGTGCCACCGGCTGTAAGGGCCGGTGGTTTTTTGTTTTTTTAGACTGGCCGCTTGTCCGGGCCCAAGCCCGCTGATAAAATAAGGGTTAGAATAAGATAGTAAAAATCTCAGACGATTGGGTCTGTCGAAAGGAGAACGCCATGAATAACGCGATACGCTACGGGGTCTCCCCCCTCACCGACTACGATATTTTCCTGTTCAAGCAGGGCACGCATTACAGCCTCTACAAAAAGATGGGGGCGCAGCCTTTCACTGATAAGGACGGAACAGAGGGCGTCGCCTTCTCCGTGTGGGCCCCCAACGCTCAGTCGGTGAGCGTCGTTGGGAACTTCAATGGCTGGGACCCTGGTGCGCATCCCCTGGCCGCCCGCTGGGACTCCAGCGGGATATGGGAAGGCTTCATCCCGGGTCTAAAGAAGTGGGAACTCTATAAATTCCACATCCAGACCAGCCAAGGCGAGTGGAAGGATAAAATGGATCCCTTCTCCCGACTGTTTGAGCTGCCGCCGCGTACGTCCTCCATTGTCCACTGGCCGGAGTATCAGTGGGGCGACACGGAATGGATGCAGAACCGTTACAAGGCTCTCTCCCTCTCAGCCCCCTGGTCCGTCTACGAGGTGCACCTGGGCTCCTGGCGGCGGCACTGGGATGACGGACTCTCCCTCTCCTACCGTGAGCTGGCCGAAGAACTGCCGGCCTACTGTGAGGAAATGGGGTTCACCGCCGTGGAACTGCTGCCTGTGATGGAACATCCCTTCTATGGCTCCTGGGGTTACCAGACGCTGGGTTACTTTGCCCCGACCTGCCGCTACGGCACGCCGGAGGATTTCATGGCTTTGGTGGATGCCCTGCACCAGAAGAACATTGCTGTCATTCTGGACTGGGTCCCCAGCCACTTCCCCACGGACGACTTCGGCCTGGCACGCTACGACGGCACGGCCCTTTACGAGCATGAGGACCCGCGTAAGGGCTATCATCCGGACTGGGGCAGCTACATCTTCAACTATGGCCGCAACGAGGTCCGCAGCTATCTTATCTCCAGCGCGGCGTTTTGGATTGAGCAGTATCACGCTGACGGGCTTCGCATTGACGCTGTGGCCTCCATGCTGTATCTGGACTATTCGCGCCACGACGGCCAGTGGGTGCCCAATATCTACGGCGGGCGTGAGAACCTGGAGGCGATTTCCCTGCTCCGGGACCTGAACAGTGAACTGTATGGACGCTTCAAGGATATTCAGACCATCGCCGAGGAGTCCACGGACTGGCCAATGGTGACGCGGCCGGTGTTCCTGGGCGGTCTGGGCTTTGGCATGAAGTGGAACATGGGCTGGATGCACGACACCCTTGAGTACATGAGCCTTGACAGCGTGTACCGCAGCTGGCATCAGAACCAGCTCACCTTCAGCATCTGGTACGCCTTCTCCGAGAACTTCATGTTGCCCCTGTCCCACGATGAGGTGGTCCACGGCAAGGGATCACTGATGAATAAAATGTCCGGCGACTGGTGGCAGAAGCGTGCGAACCTTCGTCTGCTCTACGGCTACATGTGGACGCACCCGGGCAAAAAGCTGCTGTTCATGGGCGGCGAGCTGGGCCAGGGACTGGAGTGGAACCACGACTCAGCTGTCGAGTGGCATCTGCTGGACAAGCCGGACTTTGCGGGTATTCAGCGCTGGGTGAAGGACCTCAACCGGGCGCTGAAGGAGTACGCCCCCTTGCACGAACTGGACTTCCAGCCGGAGGGCTTCTGCTGGATTGACTGCTCCGACTGGCATCAGAGCGTCCTGGTGTGGCTTCGCAAGGGGAAGAGCGATAACGAGTATATCCTTTGCGCCGCGAACTTCACGCCGGTGCCGCGCTGGGGCTACCGCGTGGGTGTGCCCCGCAGCGGATTCTGGAAGGAGATACTCAACAGCGATTCTACGATATACGGTGGAAGCGGCATGGGCAACTCCGGCGGGATGGAGGCCGAGATGGTGGAGAGCCACGGCCGGCCCTGCTCGCTTTCACTGACGCTCCCGCCGCTCAGCATCGTGGTTTTTCACTTCAATGCAAACGCGCCGAGGAGGGCGGCCCACTGAGCCTGGAAGCCGTGACAGTGGAGCGGAAGGAGTTCTCGATGCTGTCCGCATTTGTCTCCGGGATAAGCTGAGCTTGACGATATACGCGATAGAGGATTATTGGAAGCCTGACGGGGGAACTCGTCAGGCCATACAGGAAGGGAGTTTTTGATTTTGCCCCGCTATGTTTGTATTCATGGCCATTTCTATCAACCGCCGCGTGAAAACCCCTGGTTGGAGACGGTTGACCTTCAGGAGTCTGCTGCGCCCTGGCATGATTGGAACGCCAGAATATCCGCCGAATGCTACAGCCGCAACGCTGCCTCGCGTATTCTCGACGAGAAGGGGGATATTGTCAAAATCTGCAATAACTATTCGCGGATGAGCTTTAACTTTGGGCCGACGCTTCTCTCCTGGCTGGAGGAAAACGATCCCCTGTGCTACCGCGCCATCATTGAGGCTGACGTTCTCGGACGCAAACGTTTCTCAGGACATGGTCCTGCCATTGCTCAGGTCTATAACCACATCATCATGCCTCTGGCCAACCGTCGTGACAAGGAGACCGAGATATGCTGGGGCATTGCCGACTTTAAAAAACGTTTTGGCCGGATGCCGGAAGGGATGTGGCTGGCGGAGACCGCCGTTGATACGGAGACGCTTGAGGTACTGGTGGAACATGGCATTCTTTTCACCATCCTGTCCCCCTTCCAGGCCGAGGCCGTGCGCTCCATCGGCTGGGGAGACTGGCAGGATGTGAAGGGCGGAAAGGTGGACACGCGCTGCGCCTACCGCTGCAATCTTCCCTCCGGTCGAAGCATCGCGCTGTTCTTCTATGATGGCGTGTTGTCGCAGAAGATTGCCTTTGAAGGTCTGCTGAACGATGGAGGCAGATTTGCCGACCAGCTTATCAATGCCCATGAGGATCGGGGTCAGCCCATCCTGTCCCATGTGGCGACGGATGGAGAGTCCTACGGCCATCATCACCAGTATGGGGATATGGCATTGGCCTATTGTCTTGATACCATCGACAACTCTGTAGATGCCCAACTCACCGTCTACGGCGAGTTTCTGTCTTTTTACCCACCGGAATCTGAAGTAAAGATTATCGAGAACTCCTCCTGGAGCTGCTGTCACGGCGTAGAACGGTGGCGGAGCGACTGCGGATGCAGCACGGGAACGCAGGGCTTCCATCAGAAGTGGCGCGCTCCTCTTCGGAAGGCTCTGGACGACCTTCGCGATGAGATTGGGGGGCTCTGCGAGGAGAGGGGCAGGGAACTCCTGATTGACACGTGGAACGCCCGCGATCATTATATCGAAGTCATCCTGGACCGCTCCGATGAGAACGTGGATAGCTGGCTTGAGCAGAATATCGGACACGTCTCCTCACCTCATGAGAAGGTTCAGGTTTTGTCTCTGATGGAGATGCAGCGCAACGTTCTGCTGATGTACACGAGCTGCGGCTGGTTCTTCGACGAGATTTCGCGCATTGAACCGATACAGATTATGCGCTACGCCGCCCGTGCCATGGAGCTGGCGAAATCTCTGTTCGATGTGGACCTGGAACCAGCGTTTCTCAAAGTACTGGCCGAGGCCCCCAGCAATATCCCTGAGCTCCGCAACGGGGCCAAGGTGTATGAGCTCCTGGTCAAACAGTGGCACACGGATATGCCACAGATGGCGGCTTACTATGGCGCGACCTCGCTTCTGCACGATTTTACGCCGAACTTCTCTGAAGGATGTTGGGATATGTCGGGCAGCGCGCTTCGTTTCGCGGGGGGGGGGAACAACAGCTCCATTATACCGGAAATGACACGGGATTCCTCTTTCTCCGCGGGGATGGTGAGGGTCCGCTCCCGTATTACGAGTGAAGAAGGCACTTATCTTTTTGCTGTCAATCACCTCGGTGGGACCTCCATGCTCTGTGGCGTTTTGCCTCAGGAGAAACCTCGCGCTCTCCAGATGAAGGATGTTAACGAGCTGCGTGAGCTCTTCCGTGACGGTGAAACGAATGAGCAGCGTCTGGTGGAATATTTCAACTGCCGGCTCTACACTTTGCGCCATATTCCTGGCGACGCCCAGCGCCGTCTGCTGAATGAGCTGCTGCAGCAGGACGTCAATCAGATCGAGGCAAACGTGCGTGACATCGTGAAGAACTACGACCAGCTTCTGGAGTATCTTACGACCCTGAACGCCCGCCCGCCTGCAATCCTTACGGTCGCGGCTGAGTTCACCCTGACCTCCAACATCATCCAAAAGCTGAGGGAGCCTCAGCCTAACGCAAATAGCATACGCCGGGACTTCGAGCTGGCGGGATTCTGGCAGGTACATCCCAATGAGAAGCAGATTCGCTTTGCATTTGCCGAGGGTTTTAAGAGGCTCATGACGCGACTGTGTGAGGAGCCGGAGGACACGACGCTCATGGATACTGTCTCCGGACTGATTAAGCTCTTCTCGGAGCGTTTCCAGTGGCAGCTTGAGCTCTACGATGCGCAGAATCTTTATTATGAACTGCTGAAGAATTACGGCAGTAGCCTGCACAAAGCCCCTCAGGACATTCATGACGCGATGTTCAATCTGGGGCGTGCGCTTCACTTTTCAGAAGAGATGTTGTGTCGGAGATAAAAAACGCTGGATAGGGAAGCGGAAAGGAGGTGCTGTTTATGGAATGGATCAAGGCTTCGGCAGACACGCCTGTTTGCCCGGAAAAAGGAGTTCTGCTGAAGGACGTGGTGCAGCTTGTCCTGGACGGCGCTGAGACGCCGGAGGCCGTCATGAGGGAACTGGGCCTGACCGGTGAGGATGAGGGCGCGAATCAGATTCCGGCAATACTCGATATCTTTGTCCCCGTGGTCAACGCCTGGCAGTCGGGGACTTGCAGCGCTGGCTGCAGCGGATGCAGCGGCGGGTGCTGCGGGGAGTAATCCTTTGTGGGGCGGATAAACTTGGAATGCCTTTTTTTTGAGGCGGACTTTTAATTCTTAGGAGGTTTAGGGTATGAGCGAGAGAACAGGAATTATCACGATGGGCGGCAAACCTCTGACCCTCATGGGAACGGAGCTGAAGGAGGGGGAGAAAGCCCCGGATTTTGTGCTTCTGGACAGTGGTCTGGCCGAAAAGAGGCTGAAGGACTTCGCGGGGAAGATTAAGGTGATTTCCGTTGCCCCGTCGCTGGATACGTCGGTGTGCAGCCTTCAGCTCCGTTGGTTCAACGAGGACGCGGCCAGCCGCCCCGATGACGTTGTGGTGCTGAACGTGACGATGGATCTGCCCTTTGCCATCAAGCGCTTCTGCGCCGTGGAGGGGATAAAAAACGCCCTGGCGCTCTCCGACCACCGCGAGGCGTCCTTTGGGCTGAACTATGGTGTTCTCATCAAGGAACTGCGATTGCTGGCCCGCTCCGTCTTTATCATCGATAAGGACGACATGCTGCGTTATGTGCAGATTGTCCCTGAGGAGACCAACGAACCGAACTATGAGGACGCGATGAAGGTCCTCGCTACGCTGAAGTAGTTAATTCAGATTCAATCAGGGCGGCGGAGAATTAAATCCGTCGCCCTGAACTTATCTGCTTATCTTCCTGCTTATGCAATGCCGGTACAACGGACGTAGTTGACCCCGCTCCCACGCGAGGAACGCAGCGTCCCATCCACCGTTACGGGATCTCCGTCCTTTTTGCCGGCCAGAACGCCCTGAAGGGCCTGATCGTAGACTCTGATTACGAGGAAGTCCCGCCGTGGTGCCCCGTCCATCTCCTGATTGTCCTGCCGCACGGCGAACCGGACGTACTTTCCCGTACCCGTCTCGCCTTCTGCCTGAGCCTTGACAAGATGGACCCAACCCGACAATTTGACATTATTCTCCAGAAGCGTAGTTTCAGTTTCCTCCAATTTCAGCGCGGCAAGGTAGAGTTCCCCGCTTCCGCGCGACGAACGCAAAACGCCCTCCACGCAAATAGGCGTCCCCTCCTGCAAACTCTTCAGTTTTTCCTGTATCTCCGACGGGAAAGCGCGCACCGTCAGAAAATCTCTGCGGGTCGTGCCGTCCGGCCATGGATTCTCGTGGCGGATGGAGAAGGGGAAATACTTTTGTTCCTTTTTTGTCCCAATGAAATGTAAAAGGCCTGAGATTTTGACGCTGTTTTCCTGGCCCTGCCCCTGTCCGGGGCTTAAAGGATTTTCTGCCTCAAACATTACGCCTCACCTCGCGATAGGATTTGGCTTGTGCCCTGCCGGACACATTACCTTGTTTATTTTACCTCTTGACGGAACAAAGAAAAAGGTCCAAACGCCGTAGGGTATACTTACTCCCTCAGGGAACGACGCCGTCCTCTTCGTCCTGTGCTTGCCCGCGCGACTCCTGAACGCGAGCACTCTCTGCCTCCATCACGTCCTGACGTTCCTCCACCCGGCGCTCCATCGCCTTTTTGATATTGTCGATGCCCTTCAGCTTCTGTGTCATTCCCATTTCTCCAAATCAATCCCTCCAGGGCGAGGTGAAATCTCCATCCAACATCCGTCTATAGGCGCTGGTGATGCGGCTGTACATCTGATCAAAGGGGCGCCTTGCGTCAGCGGTAAGCCCTGTAGACCAGATTCGCCCCAGCGTGATGTTGTAAGGAATCAGCCGGTTGAGGGGCACCCGCCCCGCCACAGGATATTGCTTTTCCACAAGGACCTGTTCAACCATACGGGCCAGACGGCTTGTGTCGTACCCAACCTTCACGACGGGGAGCTGGCAGCGGTCCTTGCCAACTTCTCCCGCAAAGGAGTAAAGTACGCCCAGATTGGAGAGGGAGAAGAAGTCTGGCCGCACGGGGACAATGGCGATATCCGCAAAGTCCAGGGCCTCCCTCGTGATATCGCCCAACACCGGAGGACAGTCCAGGATAATCCAGTCTTCCTCGCATTCAGCATCGCCCGGCTCAAGCGAGGACTTGAATCGAAGGCTGTCCTTAAAGTAATCCGCGATGAAGGACAGGGCGTCTGTAAAATTGCGCTGCGGATCCAGGTCTATGGCCAGAACCTTGCTGCGTTTGAGCAGCGCCATTTGGGTCATAATGAGCGAAAGTGTCGTCTTGCCCACCCCGCCCTTATGGTTGATCGCAGCTACCGCAATCTTTTCCATGTTATCACCTAACACTTTGAATTGGCATAACCCAGCAGACTATACCCTGACAGGCGGGATTGTGTCAAGCCAAGATTCACGCGGCATGGACGCGCCACACAAGTTCACCGCACAGCCAAGGACTTCCCCCCGCTGCAACATGGGCCTCAATGGAAGCAACATCAGCGCCGGTCATTCCCGCCGGCACGACCAGGTGCGTTACCCCCAGTTTCGCAAAACCGTGGGAAAGTGACGGCAGCCCAGGCCCCTGCAGGAAACAGCCCTTCTTTTGAAGCAGGGCATCCTGAGTCGAGAGCAGCCAGCGGTCACGGATAGCCTCCGGTGAGAGCCATACCCACTCCGCCTCCTGAACACCCCGGGAGAAGTCATCCTGTGGAAAACAATCCGGACGGTTAACCACCCGATCATCGAACACTGCCACGCGCCAGCCCCAATCTCTCATGAAGGGCAGGAGATCGTGTTCATAGCCCAGAACCGCCACCCGGTCACCCCGCGCGCAGGTCATCACCAGGTCCATGGGCAGCCCGCCGTCCTGGAAGGGCAGCAGCGCCGCGCAGGCTGCCGTGGCTGCGGCAAACTCCTGAGGGAAAGGGGAGACGTAGAGCCCAGCCAGTCGTGACAGAGGAGCTCCAATCAGCGCACCGGTGTGAACGGCCCGGGCTGTGTGTGCCTCCTTCATGGAGTCCGGTACAAAGCCCACGCCCCAGCGACCGTTTTCCGCGAGGACGAAGCTGGCATGCCAGCCCAAAACTAATCTTTTGACGCCAGCGTCCTCCGTGCCGGCTACCGCTGCCGCCAGCTCCTCAAAGAAGTTCATCGCTGCTCCAGAATCTTGAACCAGTTCAACTTAAGCATACCCTCACCAACCTGCATCTTGCTTCTTTCTGAAACGCCCGGATCAGAGCCGCACATCCTGCCCTGAGCATTATCTTTACAAACGGATAACTCCGGCCTCCAAATCCCAACAGAGATGCTGAATCAAAATTATTTTATCACAGCTTGTTTTTCCTAAAAATTAAACTCCGCTTTCCAGTCAAAATCGCCGCTTCCCTCATACGACTTGGGCCAGTGGCGGCACCAGTCAGGCGTTTGCGGATTATCAATCCTGTCAATGCTGGGTACATAGGGTTTCAGATCGATCACCTGAGTGCCGTCAAATGCGTCGATATAGTACAATCCAACCCTTCCCTCAACAGTGTCAACGTATGCGATTTCAACATTTGATACAGCTATCGGATTAGGCCTCTCCGGAGAGCGCGTGGCAAAAACGCCCATCTCATCCGGCCCTTTTTTGTAGGGTTTTTTCTCTTTCAAGGTGCTTCTGCCGGATTCGTTGTCGCAGCCGTCAGCCCACCACAGAACCTGAACGTGGCTGTAATCCTCCAGGCCTTTCAACCCTCCGGCATACCTGGGATTAAGCTCAATACATACCGTTGTTTCAGTGTTCACTATCTTTCCGATGGAAAAGATCTTCATGTCCTTCATGCCCGGACCTCCATTTTTTCTTTTCTCATCGGGCGCCCGATACGTATATTCTACAAAGTGTTATTAATACTTCAACCCTCTGTTTTGACCTGTCAGCAACTCAATTTTGAAATGCTTATACTGACATGAAGCCCGCTGCCTTAAAATGTGCCGGGGAGGACATCCAGGCAGTCATCCCCTGAGTACGTTCACGGGAATATGTCAACAAGCCGGAATCTGAAAAATCTGATCATAAGTCCGGCTGGCTGTGCCCCCTGAACAAATGGACATACAATCTTATCTGTCTGCCCCTTTTTTCTTCGCGAAAACAACGAATAAAACCTTCATTCCGCATCCTCCCGCTGCAGCAGATACCAATCTGGTTCAGCCAGTGTAGGCATCTTCGACTGTGTTCGTAAAGTTCTGCCTGGCCAGCCACTCCCGTTCTTCATCGTTCTCCGGAATGTCGATTCTTTCTATTTTGAACACAACGGGTCTTGTTCCATCATTACAGCAGGCAATCATCATGCGGTCGTCGTTTGTCCACCCCTTCATGATGGAGCCGCCCTGAAGCGCGGTATAAACATATCTGCTGACAGAATCCCATGCCTCGCCGCAGAACTTGCCTTCCATCAGGTGATAGAAATCATCCTGAGCAGATGTGCGCCTCAGCAGAAAAGTGTCTCCCGGCTTGAAGAACGGACACGGCCCGGATTTCGGATTCGCCAGATATTTCTCCTGGAGTTCTGGAAAGCACTTTGTTTCCAGTACTGTGATTTTGCATTCGTGCTGCATGTCTCTGCTCCTTCTGCTGTTTTATTAAACCGGGATTTAAAGGGCATGCCGCCCGATACTTTTATGACCTGCCCCGTAAGCATCCTTACCTTCTCACTTGCTAAAAACAAAATAATATCAGCGATATCTTCCGGTTTGATCAGTTCTGCCATTGGAATCATTGATATGACAGCTTTTTCAAAATCAGTATCAATCCATCCTGTTTGTGTTGGCCCAGGCGCAGCACAGTTTACAGTAATTCCATATTTTGCTGCTTCAGGAGCAATACCGCGGGGCAGTGCTTCTAAAGTTGCTTTACTTGCGCCATAAGTAAGCTGACCCGTAAAGATTTGTGATGAATCTGTGGAAATGTGGAAAAATCAGAATCCGTCCTTGCTGCACGCGATTTACATGCTCCATGATCATCAGATAGATACTGAAAGTTCAGCATTTCCTTTAAGTTCTGACAGATTAAGGTTCTCTAAGGAGAAGCCCACCTTGACATTAGCAGTGAACGAAGTTGGCGCCATGGAGCATAACGATAATACAGTTATTCTCTTTTCCATATTCTTCAGTTTTCACTTTTCTTCACCTGTCAATTTAATTTTATCTCTTCCCTGTGCTTCTTCCCTTATAGGTGCATGGCAACATTTGTTTTCGGCTCATCTTCGGGATAAAAGTGCCACCGTCTCCACATGTGCCGTCTGGGGGAACATATCAAAGGAGCGGATGGATATAAGCCGGTAGCCGTACTCCGCCAGGATTTTGCAGTCCCGCGCCAGGGTGGCAGGGTTGCAGGACACGTAGACAATCCTTGGCGGGCTGAACCGGTTCAGGGCTGTCAGGACCCTGCGGTCGCAGCCGTCCCGGGGAGGATCCATCACCACTGCGTCGTACCCTCCCCGGAGTTCCTCAATCACATCCTCTGCCTTGCCGCAGAGCGTCCGCGCCGTCAGCCCGTTGAGCTTCAGGTTGTTCTCCGCCATCGCGACGGAACAGCGCCAGTCCTCAACGCTTGTCGTCTCGTTGTCTGCCGCGAGCCAGCAGGTCAGGGACCCTACGCCGCTGTAAAGTTCCAGAACCCGGCCGCCCTTCCCGGCCTGGGCGCTGGCGTAGGCAAAGAGCTGTTCTGCCTGGGCGGTGTTGATCTGGAAAAAGGACGTGGTGTCAAAGGACAAAGTCCAGTTCCCCAGCTTTTCCCTGATGAGTCCATTTCCCAGAAGAACCTCGGTGTGAGAGCCCAGAATCACGTTGCCAGGGCGGGAGTTGTGGTTCAGAGTCAGTGTCGTGGGGTGTCCCTTTCCCCCCAGCGCTGCCAGGGCATGGATTCCCTTTGCGGAGAGCCTGCCGTTGACGACGAAGGAGAGGAGCGTTTCGTGAGTACGCATTCCTGTGCGCATGATGAGATGCCGCAGTTTGCCCTCCTGAGTTCTTTCATCATACCCGTCAAGGGGAAGGTCCGCCAGGCCGCCCAGCACGACCTGATAGAGCGCGTCCAGCGGTTCGGCATTGACGGGGCAGTGGCGGACCCATTCCAGACGGTGGGTCCCGGCCCGGTAGAACCCCGCGACGGTCCTGCCTTTAAAGGACTGGACAGGAAAAGCGGCCTTGTTGCGGTAGCCCCAGGGCTGGGGCGAAGCCACACATTCCAGATTGCTGAAAAGCTCCGGGGGAAAACCTCCAAGGCGCGTCATGGCGTCGCGGACCAGGCTGGCCTTGAGCCGGAGCTGAAGGGAATAATCGGCGTGCTGAAGCTGGCAGCCTCCGCAGTGTCCATAGTGCCGGCAGCGCGGAGGCACCCGTCCTTC
>JAIKZX010000157.1 GCA_024681935.1 Fretibacterium sp. | reverse complement strand
AGCCCCCGGATGATCCGGAGGCTGTTGCATTAAAATGTTTATCAAATAAAATTTATTTAGAAGAAAAAATAACGAACGGCGAGCAGAAGACCGACAAGGGCAAGCCCCATGCAGGTGAGGAAGAAGAGGTCCTCGAGAGCTGTTTTGTGACGCTTTTTGGCTGCGTAAGATTGCTTCGTCTTCAGACGCAAATCCTTCGTCAACATCATGACGCCATGAATTTCGTCACTGATATGCAGATAAATGTATAACTTGTCCTCGCGGCGGTTAACCTGATCCACAGGGAACGTGGGAGACTGCCCCGTCTCCTCGAGGAATTTCTGAACCAGAGCACTGGGCCCTGATTCTCCTTCGATTTTCACCTCAATAATGTCTCCAGGGACGATTTCGGATGAGGCTTTGCCCCACACAGGATCCACACAGGGCAGACATGGGATTACTGTCCCCTTGAAAGATTTTTCCTTACCCTCCCCTTCTTCTCCATCATCGGCTTCGTCAGACTCATCTTCTTCATTTTCCGGAGCATCGAGTATCTTGGCCTTCACCAGCTCGTTGCGTGTCAGGAACTCGACCTCGCTGGCCACGTCAAAGAAACACTGGGTCGCGCGCTCAAAACCCCGCCGGATATGTCCTTCAATGCGAAGCAAATGGCGTTTGACGGGGGCATCTCCTTCTTCATAGAGCTCTCTGAGGTCTTCTGTGGACACCAGATCAGGCAGGAGACCGTTGAGCTTCTCTCCCCATATCTTCTCGTAGGGTCCCAGCTGAGATAGGAGTTTAATGAAAGTCCGCCAGTCCCGGTTTGTCTTGAAAGCCTTCTGGACATAGGGACGTGTAAGCCACAGGGACTGAAAGACTATCTCGCCTGTAATCCCTTCAAAAATAAGGCAGAAAGCTCCCCCCATATCACCCCGGCTGGGTGTAAAGGTATACTTCAGAGCAATAAATTCCGCCTCATCGGTCCCCCTTGCCGACAAGTTATGTACTACGGCGTTTGAAGTGGCAGATAGTCTTTCGTTGATGTTTTCGTTGTTGAGCAAGGTCTCCGGCATAAAATCAACCCCTCAGCGGACGGAGTAGCTCTTTGCACTCCAGGATTTACCACGCTTCATCTCGCCGGAGATGAGCTCAAGGTAGCGGCCCATGCATTCAGGGCAGCGTTTTGATGGGTCGTTGGCTTCAGCCTCGAATTCCTTCTTGCATTGGATACATCTAAATTTTGCCATCAAGATTTCCTCCCTGACCCCTTCATTTTTTATGAGGCAGTTTAGTTTACCCCATTTACCCCCTCATATTATAACCCAAGGGTAATTATTTAAACGAATGAGTATTTCAGCAATGAGACAAAACGACCTTTTAAGTTAGAAGAACAAAGACTTACAGCATTATAATCCGGATAGGGGAGGGAGCGTTGGGTTCCAGCATCCTCAGGGCCCGCAGCATCTCCGGGACGGTAAGGCCCAGCTTCGGATGCCGCCAATCGGGTAAAATCTGCATGAGAGGCATGAGGACGAACTCCCTGTTGGGTAGGTTGGCGTGTGGGATTTGAAGCGTCTCTGTGTCGAAGCCCCTCTCTCCCATGAGCAGGATATCGATATCGATATTCCGTGCCCCCCAGCGGATGGTCGTGCGTCGTCCCATGTCTTGCTCTACAGTTTTGACGAGAGCCAGAAGCTCCAATGGTTCAAGAAATGTTTCCAAAGTGAGACAGGCATTGAGGAAGCAGGGCTGTCCCTTCAGGCCCCAGGGCTCCGTCTCAAAGACATCACTTTTGGCTATGATAGGCCCCAGTGGCCTTAGCCGTTCCACGGCCTCCCGGAGATTCACCAGACGGTTGCCAAGGTTGGAGCCCAGCCCCAGCGCTACCGTTGCCATGGTTCCGCCTCCCGCACGGCGTGGGCTATATCCAGAGCCAGACGGTTGGGCTCCACATCGTGCACCCGGACAATCTCCACCCGTCCCTCCAGCAGCGCAGAGAGGGCCACCGTCCCATAAAGGCTCTTTCCCCCCACTCCCTTCATCGAGTGCCCGAAAAGGAGGGGACGCCCCAGGGCGTGAAGGGACTCTGCCTCTTTAATGATAAGCCGGTCGCTGTTCCCCCGCTTGCCGAAGCCAATGCAGGGGTCGAGGATGATTTTTCCCTGTGGCAATCCCGCCTCTTCAGCTGAGCGCAGTTTTTCCTTAAAGTACAGGTGCAGTTTTGTCATGAGGTCCTCCGGGTTGGGAATATCCCTCATCAAGTCTGGGGTCCCCTCCAGGTGCCCCAGGACATAAGGCAGTCCTGTCCGCGCGGCGCAGGCGAACATCGTCCCATCTAACGAGCCACCACTGACATCGTTGATGATGTCCGCGCCTTCCTCCGCTGCGGCAAGGGCCACTCGTGCCTTGTACGTGTCCACGGAGAGTACAGCATCGGGAAACGCCTGACGAAGGGCCCGGAGCCCCGGAATGAGACGGGAGAGTTCCTCTTCCTCGCTCAGGGGGGATGCTCCCGGTCGGGTCGATTCCGCCCCCAGGTCCAGAATATCCGCCCGTTCCTCCAGCATAGCCCCGGCCCTCCGCAGCAGGTCCTCTATGCCTGTTATGCGGCTGGGAGCGTAGAAGGAGTCCGGCGTCAGATTCAGGATACCCATAAGTTTTGTTCCCATGCCGAGACACAACTTCCGTCCATTGGGAAGGGGGAGAGTCCATGCCCGGATGGCCTCGTTTTTAAGAGCCGTGCTCAATTCGGCGCGGAGTTCCTTCAGTCCCCAACAGTCCATGGCCTCCAGCTTCTGCAGCAGATGAAAGAGCTGGGAGTCCGTTCCCATCATCAGGACGCCGCTTCGTTCTATCTTACCGTCAATGACGTGTTTGGCAACAGCGGCGTCCCCCCCCCGGGATAAAAGTTCCTGCTTGATGAAAGCCGCCGCCCGGTAGTCCACACTGGGGGCGAAGAGCGTCAGAACCCTCCGCTTGGGCTGAAGGTAACACAGTGCCCGCGGGTCCACCCCGATATGCTCCACAATGCGTTGAAGGTCCCCGGCGTTCTGGGCACGCAGCGGATAAATGGTTGTGATTCCATTATTCCCCTCCGTCATGGTCTCTCCTCCTTTTGGTGTTCCGTGAGATATGATATCCTAAAATTTGGCTATGCAGAATGCCCCAAAATGCGATAAGATTTATAAAGAGATTTGAGCTGAGCCTGTAGTCTTGCTCGCGCAGGAGGACATAGATAAATGAACGAAAATCCCCGCAGATCCTCGAACCGGAGGGGCTATCACAATTCGTCAGGGAACCCGCAGCGCGGTATTCCTCAGCAACCGGAGGACATCCTCTTCCGGGGGGAGAGGGTGTCGCTGCGTGGTGCTGAGGCCGGTGGATCCAGTGGATCCAATCAGACTGTGCGCCGGAGAAAAAAGAAAAAGCGTCCCTCTGTCCTGAAGGTCATTTTTATGACGTTCTCTCTGCTTATCCTCCTCGCCATTGGGGTCGTCAGCGCGGGGGTGGCGTGGTACGTTGTCAAGATTTCGGAGGATCTGCCGAGCATGGTGGAGGTGGCGAACCCCAGAAGCAGCCTTCCCTCTATTCTCTATGACCGCAACGGGGAGGTCATCGCGCGGCTGTTCATCGAGAACCGCACGCCCTTGGAACTGCGCCAGATTTCTCCGTGGCTTATCAAGGCCGTGTTGGCCGCCGAGGACTCGGCGTTTTACCAGCATGGGGGCATCCGCATTGGCTCCATCCTTCGGGCCCTGTGGATTGACGTTGTGGAAAAGGGCAAGATTCAGGGGGCCAGCACCATCACCCAGCAGCTTGCACGCAACCTTTTCCTGTCCCATGAGAAGAGCATCACCCGTAAGGCGAAGGAGATTATCATCGCCATGCGTATGGAAAAACTGTTCTCCAAAGACAAACTGCTGGAGCTCTACCTGAACACCATCAACTTCGGCCACGGGGCATGGGGGGCGGAGACAGCCGCGCACACCTACTTTAATAAACCCGCTGCGGAGCTCGATATCGCCGAGGCATCTATTCTGGCAGGGCTCATTGCCAACCCCGGGCGTTACAATCCGCTGAGCAACCTCAAGAATGCCAAGACCCGTCAGAATTACGTGCTGGGCCGCATGGAGCTCTTGGGATGGATCGATGCGGAACAGAGGCGACAGGCCTATGAGGAGCCTCTGGAGTTCCGCAAGCGTGCCAACCGCATTGAAGAGTTCAACCGTGCTCCGTACTTCGTTTCGCACATCCTCTTCAACGACCTTCTGCCCACCTACGGGAAGGACGAGGTGTACAGCGGGGGCCTCCAGATTTACACGACACTTGACATCAACCTTCAGGACAAGGCGAGTGAGGCCATCAACACTATTGCTGCTCCGGCGAGCGGCGCGTTGGTGTGCATGGTTGCCGATACAGGGGAGGTCTTGGCCCTCGTGGGAGGCAAGGACTTCAAGGAAAGCAAGTTCAACCGTGCGACACAGGCCCTGCGTCAGCCGGGATCAAGTTTCAAACCCATTGTCTATGCCACGGCCATTGAGGAGGACATCATGCCCAGCGACCATTTCCTGGATGCCCCTATTACGTTCAAAAATCGTGGAGGCAATGGTAAAAATTGGTCCCCAAAGAACTCCAGCAAAGGGTATGCTGGTGAGGTGACGCTGCTGCGCGCACTGGTGAGCTCCCTCAACACGGTGGCCGTGCGCATGGCGGCCTACATTGGGACAGATAACATCGTCAAGATGGCCCGCAGCATGGGCATTGAGACGAAGTACCTGCCTAACGATCTTTCCATTGCGCTGGGGACGGCCAACCTCACGCCTCTGGAGATGACAACGGCATTCAACTGTTTTAACAACGAGGGCAAGCGCGTAACTCCCCTCATGATTCGCGAGATTAAGGACCGGGACGGGAAGGTTCTGGAAACACGCCAGCCCATCTACAGCCAGGCAATGCGTCCGGAGACGGCCTTCACAATCCGCTCCATGCTGCAGGACGCGGTCCGCGCCGGTACGGGCAGGCCCGCCAGTCTTCCCAAAGTTACTGTGTTCGGCAAGACGGGGACCTCCAATGACTTTATCGATGCCTGGTTCGTCGGGGGTGTCCCGGGGATGACGACGGCGGTCTACGTTGGCCGGGACGATAACAAGCCCATGGGGCGAAGGGCCTTTGGCGGTACGGTGGCCGCCCCCATCTGGAAGAAGTTTATGGCCTACGCTGTGGAGGAGCAGCAGACCCCTGAAAACTTCCCAAACCCCCCGGGCTGGGTGGAGGTGGATAAGGTCTCCATTTGCCGCACATCGGGCTATCGGGCACGGAGCGGCTGCGCGGCGGTGACTCTCTATTTCCCGGCTGGCAAGGCACCCACGGCCCAATGTCCAATCCATGGCGGAAGCTACTCGGCGGCGGACAATGACCCTAAGGGGCCGCGGCTCTTCTTGGTGGAACAGGATGACACCTACCTGGCGAAGATGGAACAGGAGGAGAACGAAGAGGAACGCAAGCAGGCTGCAGCAGTGGCACCGCCTGCTTCTGTGAAGTCCTCGGCGATTCCCACGCCTACGCCCGCCCCGCGAAACCCCAACAATGCGGACGAGGTTGAGCGGCGTTACAAGCAGCTCCTCAAGGAGTATGGAATCGAGTAAAAACGGCAGGACAGAGGAGCCCCTTATCGAAGGGGCTTCTCTAAATGGTATAAAGTTATTTAGGAGTAAATCTCGCTGGGTTGCGGAAAAGCGGCCAGAGTTATTGTGATGCCGACGGGCTGGGTATCCGTCAATCACAGGGTGGAAATGAGACAGCCTGTTACCCGTTTTTTCCTGCGGGGAATAATTTATTTAGTTGTCAGGACATTTTTTGAAAAGAATGGAGTCGCTGCACTAATTTATGATTGCAAACAGGATTTCAGACCCGATAATGCAGTGCTATGAATGTGATGTGGTGTTTTTAACAGCCGTAGAAATTGAAATGTATCTTATGCACAGGATGTTTCATGGGATTATACAACCGGGAAATATGTGGATGTTGACAACACCGTGATACGATTGTAAATTTACAGAAAAAACTATAATTATGGAGGTTTTTAGAGTGAAGATTAACAAGACACAGAACGGCGCGGAACTGACAGTGTCCCTGGAGGGGCAGCTGGACACGACGACAGCCCCGGAACTTGAGTCGGCGTTGGAAGGTCTGGGCGGCGTGACGAGTCTCGTCATCGACATAACAAAGCTGGACTACATCTCCTCCGCGGGCCTGCGTGTGCTGCTGGTTGCGCAGAAGAATCTGGAAAAGAACGGCGGAAGCCTGACGGTTGTGGGCGTAAACGAAGATGTAAAGGAAATATTTGAGGTGACAGGATTTGATGAGATTTTGAACATAAAGGCGTAGCACTGCCCATCCGCCATTCTGCAAACAGGACTGTGAGTAAGAACGGGGTACGGAGTTCTCGTCGGTCCTGCCACTGGTTGCGAGGAAGACGTAAATAAAGGAGATATTAAGGGAAAATGTTTAGAGAATTTGCTGTATCGAACATTGACCGCCGGGAAGCGATGGTGCAGGCGCTGGATTTTATCCGGGAACGCATCCAATCTTTCCGCCTGCCCCGAAAAGAGGCCAACCGCGCTCAGCTCATGGCAGAAGAATCCCTTATCCGCCTTGTTGAGCATGGGGATTTTGCCGGTGGCGGGACGATACAGGTAAGTATCAGATGTTTCCTGGGGAATGTGACAATTGACCTGACCGTGCCGGGTGAGGAATTCCCCATTGCGAATGGTCTTAACCTTGGTGTTCCTCTCGACAGCGGGGAGATGACCCCGAAAACGGCTGAGGCTATTCAGAACATCCTGATTCGCCGTTTCAGGGACAGATTGAAATACTCCCACAGGTCTCTGAGAAATGGCGCGGGGTTCAACTCCGTCCGCATCCAGGCAGTACGTTCTCAACACAGGCTTTTCTATCAGACGTTTTCAGCTTTTTTCCTTGCGATTTTCCTCAGCTTTCTCCTGAAGAGCGTAGCCTCTGAGGAATTTATCGCGACGCTGAACAGCGGCTTCCTTATATCCGGCAAGACGATGTTTCTTAATGCTCTGAAGATGGTGATCGCGCCCGTGGTGTTTTTCTCGATTGCCTCCTGCATTGCGCAGTTTGACAGCTTTTCCGAGATAGGAAAAATTGGGGGAAAGGTCATATTGTTCTATTTCCTCGCCACGTTCGTCGCTATAGCGATTGGGATAGTCACTTTTAACCTGCTCCAATCCTGGAGTGTCGTCTCAGTCGTCCTTCCCACGTCCATCGCGGCGGCGCCCGCTCAGGCCAACATTTCGCTGAAAGCCGTGATTGTTGGGGCAATCCCATCGAACTTCCTCAAACCCTTTCTCGATATGAACATGATTCAGATTATCTTCATGTCAATACTGTGCGGCGGCGCGGCGGCAGGGTGTGGCAATTTTGCCCCGGTGATTCGCAATTTCTTTGACGCTGGCAACGCACTGTTTCTGAAAGTCACAATGATGTTGATTAAGTTCGTTCCCTTTGGCGCGTTCTGCTCCATCTTATCCCTTTGTCTGACAACGGGGACCGCAACGCTTGTCTCCCTTGCCGGAATGGCTGGGATGTTCTTCATGGGATTATTGGGTATGATTGTGTTCTATTGTCTGGTGATTCTTTTCCTGAGGCGGCTGAACCCCTATGCGTTTCTGGTAAAATATTTCCCTGTGGCACTGGAGTGCTTCAGCATGAACTCCAGTAATGCGTCCATTCCCGTCAATATGTCAGCCTGCGAAAAACTGGGCATTTCTCAGAAGATCTATTCCCTCTCCATTCCTCTGGGTGCGACAATCAACATGCATGGAACCTGCATCTATCTTACGGTTTTCAGCCTCGCGCTGGCAAAACTGTATGGCGTCGAGATCTCCAGTGCGGCCATTGCCTCCATGTTCATGTCCGTCTTTGTCCTCTCCGTAGGCTCGCCTGGCGTGTCGGGGGCTGGGCTTGTCTGTCTCTCCATGCTTCTGGAGCAGTTGGGGGTTCCTATTGAGGGTGTGGGCCTTGTGATGGGCATCGACCCGCTATTGTCCATGATGCGAAGTATGAGCAATTGCTTGGGGGACGTTGCAGGCTCTTTGATTGTTTCTGAAGGTGAGGGACTGCTGGACAGAGCAGTTTATAATGCCTGACAGTATAAAAGGCGCTGGCTTTTCGGCTGTGAAGGTTCATGGTCTCCTGCTGGGGCTGTCCAGGCTGAACTCGGCGGGGGACTGTGGTTGATGAAATCCTGGACATAAAGGTGTCGTACGGCCCCTCTGCCATTCTGCGAAAACTTTGGAGGATATCATGTCATGACAGCGCGGTTCAGGTCGAATCTCACGGTTCAGATTTTAACGGGGGTCGTGGTTGTGTTCGCGACCATAAGCGGAATTGTGGCCTACATTGGCTATCATGAATTCACGTTTGCCATCGCAAAGCAGTATGAGGAAAGCGCCTGGAGGACGGCACGGACGGCGGCGCTTTCCTTAACTTCGGAATATATTTCGCAGTCCGGAGAAATGAACGAGGATGAGAAGCGGCGTTACCGGCTTTTATTAAATGAGTGGCAGCGTCTGGCGGATACTCAGGATACGATGTTTATCTACGCCATACGTCCCGTTGAAGACTATCACAAAATTTGCTTTCTTCTGGAAGTCGTCCAGAAGGGCTCTGACTTTGCGCCCTATTCGCCGGGGATGATACGTCCCACGACCAACGAGGAGTACCGCCGGGCCTACATCGACCTCTGCGAGAATGGGTTGGATCACGCGGTGATTGTTCGAGATAAGGGAGACAGTGAGACGGGGAACCATATCACCGTTTTGATTCCTATTCATGACAAGGACGGCAAGACTGCCGCTATCCTCTGCGTTCAACGTCAGATGGACAAGTTGAGCGTGGCCCGCATGACCTACGTCCGTCATGTGCTGACAGCCATGACTGCCCTTATGCTGGGCGCGCTGTTCCTCTATGGCTGGTATCTGAAACGCCGCCTGCTGAACCCGATTCAGATGATTGCCCGTGAGGCCCTGCGTTTCGCGCGGGAAAACACGCATCCTTCCGCCCCGTTGGGAGAAAAGATCACAAGCTCAGACGAAATAGGCCAGCTGGCGCGGACAATTGACAGGATGGAGACCGAGATACGGGACTACATTGAGAACCTCACCCGCTTCACAAAGGAGAAGGAGCAAATCAGGGCGGAAATGAAGGTCGCCACACAGATACAGGCGGATATGTTGCCGCGAGAATTTCCGCCGTTCCCGGACCGTAAGGAATTTGCCCTCTTTGCGACCATGGCGCCGGCCAAAGAGGTGGGCGGGGACTTCTATGATTTTTTCCTGATCGACGATGACCACCTGGCGCTGGTGATTGCTGACGTATCCGGCAAGGGCGTCCCTGCGGCATTGTTCATGGTTGTCTCAAAGACGCTCATTAAAAACCGGGCGTCTATGGCTGTCTCCGATGGCGGCGGGGATTCCCTTTTGTCGTCTTCGGAGATATTGGCTGACGTGAATAACTGTCTCTGTGACGGGAACAAGTCATCGTTCTTCGTGACGGTGTGGCTGGGGATACTGGAGATTTCTACGGGAAAAGTCGTCTGCTCCAACGCTGGGCACGAGTACCCGGCCATCAGGCGCGCGGACGGGGCCTGGGAGCTGATGAAAGCGAAGCACAGTCCGGCGGTCGCCACAATGGAGTGGGTGAAGTTCCGTGAAGAGGAGTTTGTGCTGTTCCCAGGCGACAGCCTCTATCTCTACACGGACGGCGTGGTGGAAGCCACCAATGTGGAAAGGAAGTTCTTTGGCACGGACCGCATGATCGACGCGCTGAACCGTCACGCAGACGAGCCGGTGGAGGAACTTCTCCCGTCCATGAGACACGAGGTGGACGCTTTTGTGGGAGACGCACCGCAGTTTGACGACATCACCATGCTGGCTTTGAGGTATTTTGGAATGGAGGGGAAAAAGCTGGATGAATTGACAGTTGAAGCAGAGACGGGAAACTTACACAAGATACTTGATTTTTTGGCCGGCCATCTGAAAGAACACGCCTGCCCGGCAAGGACGCAGAGACAGATTCAGGTCGCGGCGGAGGAGATATTCGTCAACATTGCCAACTACGCCTACGTACCCGGTACCGGTTCCGCGACGGTGCGTTTCGGAATAGAGACGGGCATGGCCGTGATAACCTTTATAGACAGCGGCATTCCCTATAATCCCCTGGCAAAGCCCGATCCTGACCTGACGCTTCCCGCGCAGAAACGGCCCATTGGCGGCCTCGGCATCTATATGGTCAAGAAAACGATGGACAGCGTAGCCTATGAGCATAAAGACGGGCAGAACATTTTTACGATGCGGAAGGCGATTTGATATTTTGAGGATTAAGGGTCACTGTGCCCGCACTAAGCTGTAAAAAAACAGGGGAGCGGAACTGCCCGCCCCCCTCTGCTTTTTATTCCCCGATAACAGTCATCCTTTTTTGAGAGGTCTTGTACTTATCCGGGATGGTTTCAAAACTCTTGATGTAATGAGCCAAAGCGTCTGTGTCGATGACAAATCCGGTCCGGACAAGCCGTGCCCCGTTGAAACAATGACCATCGCCCTTTTCGCGCAGAACGTAGGTTGATGATATAACCGAATAAGTTTTCTTCGGGTCAAGCGGGGTGTCGCCAATCTTTACATCCTTCACGCGGCGTGGGCCGGAAACGCCAGTCAGCATATTCTTCTCATCAAGCCTGACAGGTGATGGGATTGAGATATCCACTGTGTAGGTCAGCCCCGCAACGTGCAGCAACCCGCCATTGCGCTGAGGCATCATCCTCGTACCCATCTCCAGTTCATCCAGGATTGCCTGCCCACTCACTTCACAGATGCAGAGGCTATTGCCAAACGGGCAAACCGTCAGGGCGTCATTATAAGTAATTTCGCCTTTCTTCAGGTCAGCCCTGATTCCTCCAGCGTTTACAAAGGCCACCTCTGCGCTGCCCTCCGAGGCTGCAAGGAAAGCATCTGCCAAAAAGTCACATATCCCCTTTTCATCGTTGCGGATCAGCCATTCATTTTTTTCATTAAGGGCCGGCATATCAAAATCCAGGTGCCCCAGCCGCGTCTTCAGCGTGTCCTCATAGCGGGCCTTCAGCTCTTTAATCAGGGCATCAATCTTTCCGTTGCGGCCGGAAACACTGTCAATCAGTTTCGTTGAAATCTTTCCCGACGTGTCTATCGTTATCTGCCCAATGTTTTTAAGTTTTGTCCCCGTTTGGGTGATAGGAATCTCTTTGCCATCCAGGTTTTTGATCATCAGGGATGGCGTAACCTCGTGGGAGTGCCCATCGATAACGGCGTCAATGCCGCGGGTATGCCCGACTACAAAAGGTGCGCTCCAAACCTCCGTGACGTCCTCATACTCACCAAGGTGCCCCACCAGAATGACAAAATCCGCGCCGGCGTCCCGTGCGGCGTCTATGGCCTTCTGGATGGAGGCGCAGAGCTTTTCCCCCGTCTTGTCGCCGTCGAAGCTGTAGATGTAATCTCCAAGGGCGTCCATGAAACTGGATGGTGTGGAGGAGGTGATGCTGTCGGGCGTTGAGGCCCCGACAAAAGCCACCTTTGTATTGCCGTAGGTGAACATTCTGTAAGGCTCTAAGAGAAGCTGGCCTGTCACATCGTCCCGGAAGTTGCAGGAGATATAGCCACATTTCAGGTTCTTCGCAAAGTTCTCAAACTGGCTCATGCCGTAGTCGAACTCATGATTGCCCGGGATAGCGAGGTCGTAGCCCATCGCGTTCATAATCTCGATGATGTAGCGTCCGTTCGATATCGTTCCAAAGACCGCACCCTGAACCGCATCCCCCGCGTCGACCAGCGTGACGTAGGGATTTGTCTTTTTCATTTCATCCCTGTAGAACGCCACCCCAGCGTAACCGATATTCTCGTCCACGCCGCAGTGAACATCGTTGGTGTAGATGATTACGATGTCCCTGTCCGGCATGGCCGCGTGGGACGGGAAGCAGAAAAGCGCCACCAGCAGCAAAACTGCAAATAACTTCCTCACATCCAAAACCTCCTTATAAATATAACAGAATGGTCATATTATAGCATTTTGATTTTTTAGTGAGGGGGGCGGCAAGCCCGATGAGACCGGGCTTCCCAGGGAACTGAGCACAATCATGAACTGCAAGCCGGGCGGTTCATAAATGGAACAGACCGTGTCGTTCGAACGAACACCCTTTGACATCCCGGAATGGTTTTCCTAAAATTACCGTATATTCATTCACAGGAGGGATGCGATGAGCAAAAGGCTTTTCGGCATTGTGGCGGGAACTCGCTTTTCCCGCGGGCTCGCTGACGGCGAAGTCCTTTTTGGGGCTGGCATGGATTCCGGGCTTTATGCGTTTCAGCAATGATGTGTGGTTGTAAAAAACCTTGCTTTCATGCGGTGCGTATTCCATGAATCTGTGGAGAAGCTTTTTCGCTGCGTGCGGCGACAGTTTTCCCCCTTACGGTTTACAGCTATGGCTGTAAGGACCTTATCTTTTAACGAAATGAGGTATTTCTGTTGAAAAAGCTGCTGAGTATTGTTTTGACAGTTGTCTGTATCATGGCTTCGGCACAGGCGTGGGCGGCGGTTGCTTTTAAAGGCCAGGTCCTCGAGGCGTCGAAGACGACGGATCAGCTTATCGTCGTGACTGGAACAGGCGGATCCAAAGCCGGTTTTGTCATGTACGAAAAGGATGGCAGCGGAGACTGGAAGCAGGTTATTTCCACAAAGGCCTACATCGGGAAAAAAGGTCTTGGAAAGATGAAAGAAGGGGATTGGAAGACGCCTGCCGGCGTTTTTCACTTCACCGAGGCTTTTGGCATTGCCGATGACCCTGGCTGCCCCATTGGATACACCAGAGTCGATGATACGCATTACTGGTGCGGAGACTCTAATTCGCCGTATTATAACCGTTTTGTGTCCACGCGTGATCATGACGATTTCGACAAAAAGCAAAGCGAGCATATCATTGATTACAAGCTTGCCTATCCCTATGTCCTCAACATCAGCTACAACGAGGAAGGGGAACCCGGCCGCGGTTCCGCCATTTTCCTGCATTGCCAGACGAAAAATCACTACACGGCCGGTTGCGTCGCCATCCCTAAAAAAGTCATGGTTGATGTTATGCGACGTGTGAAAGAGGACTGCGTTATCGTCATCCGTTAAGAAACAGAAAACTTCCTGCAGGGAGAGCCGAATCGGAGAGCGGACGCCTTTTTTTTGCATGAAGAAGAAATAACCCGGGCAGTACCGGCACTGTGATGGAGGCTTTACCCTGTATACCTTTTCCTTTTTAGGAGGAGTTTTCATGAAGAAACTGTTATCCGCGTCTTTATTGTGCGTCATGTTTATATGCGCTGCCGTTGAGACGGTTTGGGCCGCGCCCTTTTCACGTCTGCGCGGACAGCCCCTCCGTCCGGGAGACTGTATCGGCGTCCTGGCGTCTGGTTCCTACACCAACGACAAAGATTTTCAGGGTTCTTTGGAACTGCTGAAGGCGCAGGGCTACCGTGTGAAGCTGGCTCCCTCCTGCAAAGCCATGTATGAGCATTTCGCGGGGACAGACCGGAAACGGGCGGCGGACATCAATGCTTTTTTTCGGGATGACGAGGTGAAGGCCATTCTGTGCGTCAGGGGCGGGTACGGGGCTGCGCGTATTCTGGACCGGCTGGACTACAAGATGATAGCCCGACATCCCAAGCCCTTCATAGGGTTCAGCGACGTCACAGCGCTCCACATTGCATTGGGCGAGCAGGCAGGCATCTCCACAATGCACGGCCCTATGCTGGTTTCCTTCACCCGGCCCAACTTTGACTCCGAGTACACGCGGGCACAGTTTTTCGATGGACTGCGCCGGACAATTCCTCTGGGAGAGATCCCCATGCCGGAGGAACGCGAGCTGGAGACGGTTCTGCCGGGAGAGGCGGAAGGGATAATCGTAGGCGGCAACCTTACGGTGCTGACCTCTCTTGTGGGGACGCCCTATGAGCTGAACGGCAAGGGGGCGCTTCTCCTGTTGGAGGAGGTGGGGGAAAGGCCCTACCGCATCGATCGTATGATGAATCAGCTTTGGCAGAGCGGATTATTGAGCCGGGTGAACGGCATCCTGCTGGGGGATTTCGTGGGTTGTGAAAATAAGGGAGCCTCTCCCATTGAGGATTTCACACTGGAACAGGTACTGACTCACTACGCTCGTTTGTCACATAAACCTGTCCTGCGCGGCGTACCCTCAGGACACGCCTCCAATAACCTGCTTCTTCCCCTCGGGGTCCACGCGGTGATGCGGGCCGGGAAGGACGGCAAGGCCAGCCTTGTGATTGACACGGTAGCATTTAGCGGACAAGTAGAGTAAAATAGGTTTAATTTATCTTTTCAGGAGGTGTTGCAGATGAAGAAAGTTTTATTCACTTTTCTTGTGGGTTTGATAGCGTTGACGATTGCGCCCGTGGGAACCTTTGCAGCGGCGGACGGCCTGAGGATTGCCATCGTCACCTCGCCCAGCGATGTGCGCGACGGAAGTTTCAACGAGAATAACTACAATGGGGTCCTGGCTTTTCTCAGGGATCACCCCGCTGCATCTGTGACGCCGATGCAGGAGAAGACAGGCGACGTGACGGCTGCACTCAAACTGGTGGATGAGATTGTGGCGGACTACGATGTCCTTCTTTGCTGTGGGTTCCAGTTCTCCGGCATAACGGAGACAGCACTGGACAATCCGGAGACCCATTTCATCCTTGTGGATACCTGGCCCACGGACCAGGCGGGCAGCGAGGTGGAGATTGAGAATCTCTACGCCATGAAATTCAGGGAACAGGAGAGCGGGTTCCTGGCTGGTATGGCCGCGGCTCTCTGCTCAAAGACGAAGAAGGTCGCCGTGGTGAACGGCATCGCTTATCCACCCAATGTGAACTACCAGTACGGTTTCATGTCCGGCGTTCATTATGCGAACCGTCACTATGGAGCCGGGGCTGAGATCATCGAGCTGCCCTCCTACTCGGGAACGGATGTGACCGGAGCCAGCGTAGGAGGCAACTACGTAGGCTCCTTTTCTGACATGGTGAACGGCAAGATTGTCGGACAGGCCCTTATCCGGGAGGGCTGCGACGTCATCTTTGTGGCGGCAGGCGGTTCCGGCAACGGTGTGTTCACCGCCGCGAAGGAGGCAAAGGGCGTCTACGTCATTGGCTGCGACGTGGACCAATATAACGACGGGGTCAATGGGGATTCCAACATCATCCTGACCAGCGTACTGAAAGTCATGGATATGAATGATACCCGTGTCCTTAACGAGATTGTGGACGGAAAATTCAAGGGAGGTAATTACCTGTTGGGCGCGGACACAAACTCCACCGGCTATATTAAAAAGGAGGGTCGCTGCCAGCTTCCGGGAGACGTGATTGAAAAGATTGACAGCGCCTTTGCCCTGATGAAGTCCGGTGTCATCGTCCCTGCAGCCTTTGGCAACGGTATGAAGCCCGACAGCTTTACGGGCCTGGATACCAAATAACGTTCCATGAACGAGCGGGAATTCATCGTCGAGATGCGGGGAATCACCAAACGATTCCCCGGCATCACGGCCAACGATGACGTATCCATCCAGATACGAAAGGGCGAGATTTACGCGATCCTGGGCGAGAACGGGGCGGGGAAGTCCACGCTGATGAGCATGCTTTTCGGGATGATTGAGCCGGACGAGGGGGAGATATTCATCCGTGGAAAGCGTGAACGCATCGACTCCCCCCGTCGGGCCACGCAGCTCAGCATTGGCATGGTTCATCAACACTTTCGCCTCGTCTCAAATTACACGGTGGCGGAGAACATCATTCTGGGGATTGAGCCAAAGAAGAAATGGGGCCTTTTCCCCATGGTGGACATCGCGGGGGCCAACGCGCAAGTTACCGCGCTGTCGGAGCGCTACGGCCTGAAGGTCAACCCAACGGATGTGATTGATGACCTGAATGTAGCCACGCGCCAGAGGGTCGAGATTCTTAAGATGCTTTACCGCGAGGCGGAACTCCTGATCTTCGACGAACCCACTGCCGTCCTGACCCCTCAGGAGATTACCGCGTTTCTGGATATCGTGCGAGGCTTTCGGAAACAGGGAAAAACTGTCATCCTCATCACACATAAACTTGAAGAGATCAAGCAGGTGGCGGACCGCTGCGCCATCCTGAATCGGGGGAAGTTGATCTCTGTGCTGGATGTGGCCACCACCACAACCAGCGACATGGCCCGCATGATGGTGGGACACGAAGTCTCCTTCTCAACGCCAAAGGCCCCTCCTCATTTTGGTCCGGCGGTGCTGCGTCTGGAAAACCTGACCGTTAGGAACGCCGCCGGGTACAATGCGGTCAATTCGGTTTCCTTTGAGGTCCACGCCGGGGAGGTTCTGGGGATAGCCGGCGTCTCGGGCAACGGGCAAAACGAGCTGGCGGACTCCATCATGGGACTTCAGAAATGCCATGGCGGCAAAATCTTCCTGAACGGCAGGGATATCACGGACCTCTCCATTCGTGGGCGCGTCGAAGCAGGGATCGCCTATATCCCGGAGGATCGGCATAACGTGGGGCTGGTCCTTGACTTTACCCTCCGGGATAATCTGATGCTGAGGCAGTACTACCGGGCAAGGTTTGCCCACCGTCATATTATGAACGAAGTCGCCTTTGACGAGTATGGAAATGAACTCATAAGCCGGTACGACATCCGCAGCAATCAGGGAGACGCGACGATTACGCGCTCCATGTCCGGCGGCAATCAGCAGAAGGCCATCATCGCCCGCGAACTGGACCTGAAGACGCCGCTGGTGGTCTTCATGCAGCCCACTCGTGGGCTGGACGCCGGAGCCGTCTCCAACATCCATCAGCAGATTATCGCAGAAAGGGACCGTGGCGCGGCGGTGCTGCTCATTTCTCTGGACCTGGATGAGATTATGGACTGCTCGGATACGGTTGGCATTATCTTTGGCGGGCGTATCAACAAGATCGCTCCCGCCGCTTCCCTGACGATGGAGGAGATCGGTCTTTATATGATGGGCGTCAAGGGAGGACAGGCCGCATGAAATATTCACGTTCTGTATTCTCCGGGGACAGGTTTCGGATGCTCCGCGCCTCCTTCTGGGCGCTTCTCTTCAGCCTGGCCGCCGGGGCGGTCATCCTTTTTCTGGTGGGGAAGGACCCCATCTCCGCCTACACAAATCTGCTTCAGGGGGCCGGCCTCCTTCCCAAGCTGAAGTATGCGGGCCGGCAAAACCAGCTTACGGACTTCCTCAGTTTTCTGGACGCCATGACCCCGATGATCTTTGCCTCGCTGTCCGTGGCGGTAGCCCTGCGAAGCGGCTTTTTTAACATCGGCGTGCCGGGGCAGATGCTGACGGCGGGGTTCTGTGCCCATGTCGTGACGGCTGCCCTGGGGGACGCGCTGCCTTCTCCCCTGGCTAAGCTCCTGGTTCTGGCCATTGGCCTCGCCGCAGGGGGGGCGATGGGTGTTTTTATGGGATGGATGAAGGATCGCTTCAACGTCAACGAGGTCGTCTCCTCCATTATGCTGAACTCCATCGCCATGTATCTCATCACTTTTTACATCAACACATTTTATATCAACCCCGTTTCCCGTCAGAGCCGTGTCATCAGCAGCACGGCGCGGCTGACCCTCAGCGGCGTCCGCTGGAACGGAATGAAAGCGGACTTTGCGCTTGCTTTTCCCCTGGCGATACTCACCGCGTTTCTATTGCACACTTTCCTGGACCGCACGACCTATGGTTTTGAAATCCGGGCGCTGGGGCTTTCCAAAGGGGCTACTCGTTACGCCGGCATCAGTCTGAGCAGGACTACGCTGCTGACCATGGCGCTCTCCGGGGCGCTGGGAGGGCTTGCGGGGGTGACCTATTTCTGTGGCTATTTCGCCTCCATTCAGCCCGGCACGGTGCCCGGCCTGGGTTTTGATGCCATCGCGGTAGCGCTCCTTGGCGGAAATCATCCTCTGGGTTGTATCCTGGCCTCGTTCCTGGTCACTGTCATCTCAAAGGGGTCGATTTACATGAGTTCGCGATTGAGTGTGGAGCCGGAGATTGCCAGCCTCATCACCTCGGTTATCCTGATCTTCTCGGCCTGTTCCGCCAGCTTTGAAGGAAGAAGGGGACGACATGACTGAGCTGCTGAACATGATAATCATTGATGGGCTCAGCTTTGCTCTGCCGCTGTTCATCATGGCGATCGGCGGTATTTACAGCGAAAAGAGTGGCATCACCAACCTTGCCCTTGAGGGGTTCCAGGGGGTTGGGGCTTTCACAGGTGCCTTTGCTGCTGTGTTTCTGGCGCAGTCCATGGCCGGGGCACTGCCCTATTATGTCTCGTTCCTGTGCGCCATTATCGGCGGAGGAATCTTTGCCCTGCTCCACGCGCTGCTCTGCATCCGCTTCCGGGCCAATCAGGTCATCAGCGGCGTCGTGATGAACATCCTCGCTGTGGCCATGACCACCTTCCTGACCAGGCGCATCAACGCCTCGGTTTTCGGGCACGCAGGAAACAAGTTTATGCTGGGAACGAGCGTCCGGTTTACGGTCCCCGTTCTGAGTGACATCCCTGTCCTGGGGGCCATCTTCACGGACGTTTACCCCTTTGAGGTTTTTATCCTTGTTGTGGCTGTCGTGATGGGGTATGTACTGTATTGTACCCCCTTCGGCCTGCGCCTCCGTGCCTGCGGCGATAACCCGCATTCGGTGGACGCGGCGGGGGTTGATGTTAATTGCGTGCGGGCCGTCGCAGTGGTCATTTCCGGCTGTCTGTCAGGGATTGCGGGAATGAGTTTTGCCTACTCGATCTCCGCGAACTTCTCCTCGGATATCTACCTGGGCTACGGTTATCTCTCCATCGCCGCGCTGATCTTCGGCAACTGGACAATTCTGCCGGCGTTTTGGGCGTGTCTGCTCTTCGGTTTTGCGCGCAGCGGCGGGACGGCGCTTATCCACCGTATGGGGCTGCCCTCCAGTTACAACGACCTCGTCCGCATCCTTCCCTATGTCCTGACGCTGGTCCTGCTCGTCTTCTTCAGCCGGCACAACCGCAGTCCCAAAGCCCTGGGCGAGCCCTATGAGAAGGGGAAACGCTGAACGAAAAACGACCGATATGCAGCGTGATCCGGTGTCTGCACTTTATGCATGTCTGACCGCGCGTCCAACGGATTTAAAAAAACTGGAAAAAAGTCTCTCTTTGGCTATTCTGAAAAAGAGAGGGAGGCTTCCTTTGGATCCTCCGTTTCTTTCGTTTAGAATAGCCATGATGGATTTGAAAGCTGAAATTTGCAATCTGAGGACAAGAAGGGGAGGCCCATCATGAAGGTCTTGTGCTTCGGTTCACTGAACATTGATTACGTTTACGATGTCCCTCATTTTGTTCGGGGAGGGGAGACGCTGGCGTCGCGTTCCCTGCACGCCTACACCGGCGGCAAGGGGCTGAATCAGTCCGTCGCACTTGCCAGGGCCGGAATGAAGGTCTATCATGCCGGGGCTATCGGCGAGGATGGCACTTTTCTTTTAGAGCTGCTCAGGGAGGCGGGCGTCAACACGGAGCACGTGGAGCAACTGAAGGATGTCAGGACAGGCCACGCCATCATCCAGAAAGACGAGAGTGGGAACAACTGTATTTTGCTGTATGGCGGGGCGAACCAGAGCATTACGCGGCAGCAGATCGACCGCACCCTTGCCGCCTTTTCCGCGGGCGATGCCCTTGTGCTGCAAAACGAGATCAGCGAGCTGGGTTATCTGGTTGAGCGGGCAGAGGCGGCCGGCATGACCATTGTGCTCAATCCCTCCCCAATGGACGATAGCCTTCCGCCGCTTCTGGGTTCCGTCGATTACCTCCTGTTGAACGAGATCGAGGCTGCCCAGCTCTTGCACATACCGGAGGCCAGTGCCCCGGAGGAGATGGCGAAACGCTTGCAGGCGCAATTCCCGGGGTCCACAATTCTTTTGACGGTGGGGGCGCAAGGTTCGCTTTACGCTGGAGAGGAAACTATCCTTCGGCAAAGCGCCGTCCCAGTCCAGGTGATGGACACCACTGCGGCGGGGGACACTTACACGGGCTTTTTCCTCTCCGGAGTGCTGGGAGGACATGGGCCAGCCTGGGCGATGAAATACGCCTCCGTCGCTGCGGCTATCGCCGTGACGAGGCCGGGGGCGGCGCCGTCCATCCCTGATCGGGAAGAAGTTTTGTCAAGAATGAAAGAAATATAATAGAGAGGGGGTTCGCCCCTCTCTGTTTTTTTGAGAAAGAGTTTCGCTTGTTCCAGCGGTAACCTTTTCCGAGGCAGCGTTTCAAGTTCTCAATTTGTCCTCGTTTTTTTTACCGCGTCCTTCCAGCCTTTATACCTTTCATTCCGTTCGGTCTCGTCCATGCCTGGTATGTAGGAGACACGTTTCAGGTTATCAAAGACGCTCCCGTCGTATAGCCCAACGGATAGCCCGGCAGCCCATGCCGCGCCGATGGCGGACAATTCCTCTGAGTCCGGGACGCGCACCGGAATAGCCAGCATGTCACTCTGGAACTGCATGAGATAGGCGTTCCGTGTCGGTCCGCCGTCCACGCGGAGCTCGCTCATGGCAATGTTCGCGCTTTTTCTCATGGCCTCTACGATGTCCGTTATCTGATAGGCGATGCAGTCCAGAGCGGCGCGCACGATCTCTCTCTTCCCCGTGGCGCGGGTCATGCCGCAGATACAAGCGGTCGCGCGGCTGTCCCAGTACGGTGCCCCGAGGCCGGAGAAAGCCGGAACAAGATAGGTTCGGTCGCTGGCATTGGCTGCACGGGCAAGTGCCTCCGTCTCACCGGGGCCGCCGATGAGGTTTAAATCGTCCATGAGCCAGGTGATGACGGCGCCGGTGTAGTTAATGTTCCCCTCAAGGACGTAACAGACCTTTCCGCCTATCTTCCATGCAAGGCTGGTTACAATGCCCTGATCGCTGAACACGGGCTTCTCCCCGATGTTCATCATCACGGAGGAACCCGTGCCGTAGGTCGCCTTCGTCATGCCCTGCGACAGGCACCCCTGCCCGAACAGCGCGCCGTGGGAGTCGCCCATCACGCCACGTATGGGGATGGGTTTGTCCAGCCAGCCTTCGAAGTCCGTCTCGCCAAAGTCGCCGTCGGAGTCCGTGACCTGAGGGATGCACTTGGGGTCAAGACCGAAGACCTCTAACAGTTCATCGTCCCACTTTAAATCCGTGATATTAAAGAGCTGGGTTCGCGATGCGTTGGAGTAGTCCGTCCGGTGATGTCTCCCGCCAGTCAGCTTATACACAAGCCAGCTGTCAATGGTCCCGACGGCAATTTCCCCGCGTTTTGCCCTTTCGGGGATACCAGGGATGTTTTGAAATATCCACGCCAGCTTAGCCGCCGAGAAATAGGGGGATAACTGAATGCCGGTTTTGCCCCGCACGAGGTCCGCCTTTCCCTGCCGCGTCAGTTCCTCACAGATAGCTGCGCCGCGGGCGCACTGCCACACGATGGCGTTATATATCGGCTCGCCTGTCCGCCGGTCCCAGCACGCGGAGGTCTCACGCTGATTGCTGATGCCCAGAGCCACAATCCCGGACTTATTGATTCCTGCCTTCGCCACAAGGTCTTTTACGACCTGAAGCGTGTTGTTGTAGATTTCCATCAGGTCGTGCTCGACCCAGCCTCGTTCGTCAACAATCTGACGGTGGGGCCTGTCCGTGCGGCACAAGAGCGCGCCCTTCTCATCGAACAGCAGCGCCTTGGTCCCCTGTGTGCTCTGGTCAACAGCAAGGACATACCGGCTCATTTGAGCAGCTCCAGAACTTTCTTCTCAATGCCGGAGGCGTCCATGCCGTAGTGGGCAAAGACCTCCTGGGACTTGCCGGTGATGACGGGCTCGTCCGGCAGGGAGAGGTTGATGACCTTCCTGGGGTCATTTGTGCTGATGACCTGACTGACCCGGCTGCCCAGCCCGCCATAGGGGGAATGTTCCTCAACGGTGATTACCAATTTTTTCCCGGCAGCAGACTTCAGCAGGCCATCCTCGTCCAGCGGCTTGACGCAATACATATCCAGTACCCCGGCGGAGACGCCCTTCCCCTTCAGCAGGGTTGCTGCATCCAGCGAGGGCCGAACCAGTTCCCCGCAGGCCACCAACAGAACGTCCGTTCCCTCGGCCAGGACCGTGGCTTTATCCATTTCAAAGGGGACGTTCCCCTCGGAGTAGATGTCCTCCACCGGGTTGCGGCCCAGGCGGACGTAGGCGGGGGTTTTATCCTTCAGAAGCGCCTCGAACAGGCACCGCGTCTGAAAACGGTCGGAGGGGAGGTAGACCCTCATGTTGGGAATGGCGGACAGGGCGGCGATGTCCTGGGCGGAGTGATGGGTCATGCCCAACGCGCCATAGCTGACGCCGCCGCTGATGCCGATGAGCTTCACGTTGGTGTTGGAATAGGCGCAGTCCACCTTGCACTGTTCATAGCTGCGCGTGGAAATAAAGGACGCCGGGGAGACGGCAAAGGCTTTCTTGCCACAGGAAGCCAGACCGGCGGCGATTCCCACCAGGTTCTGCTCGGCAATCCCCACCTCCACGAACTGTCCGGGGTACGCTTCCGCGAAGGAGCTCAGAGAGGCTGATCCTCTGGAGTCGCTGCACAGGACAACGATATCTTTGTCCTTCGCGGCAGCTTCCTTCAGGACCTCACACATCACAGCACGGTTAGCAATTTTGTTTGTGCCCTTTAGGGTATCAGGCATTTGCCAGCGCCTCCTTCCGGATTGCCAGGTCCGCAGCAATCTGCTGGTACTCCTCCGGAGATGGCAGCTTGTGGTGCCAGGCGGCCTTGTCCTCAATCAGGCTCGCTCCCTTGCCCTTCACCGTCTCAGCAATAATCACCGTGGGGCGGTCCTTTGTCCGCTCCGCTTCGTCAAGAGCAGCGTTGAGCTGTTCAACATTGTTTCCGTCCTTCACGTTGATTACATGCCAGGCCGTGGCCTCAAAACGTGCCCTCAGGTCTCCAGGGTTCATCACGTCCTCAATCCGGCCGGAGATCTGGAGATGGTTGTGGTCAATCACGGCACACAGATTATCCAGCTTGAAATGGCCCGCGGCAGCAGCCCCCTCCCAGACGGAACCCTCCGCCAGTTCGCCGTCCCCCATCAGGGTGAAAACACGGTAGTTCTTCCTGTCCATCTTCCCGGCCAGCGCCATGCCCACGCTCACCGAGAGCCCGTGCCCCAGAGAGCCGGAGTTCATCTCAATACCAGGAATGACATTGTGGGGGTGGCCAATGTACTCCGAACCGAATTTGGAGAACTTCGCCTTGACCTCGTCAATGTCCAGAAAGCCCTTCCATGCAAGCACCGCATAAAGGCTTTCCACGCAGTGTCCCTTGCTCAGAACGAAACGGTCGCGATCCGGGCTGTTCTGGTTTTGCGGAGAGACGTTCATGCGGTTATAGATTGTTACGAGAATCTCCATCTCGCTCATATCGCCGCCGATATGTCCGCCGCCCCCCGCCATGATGATGTCCAGCGTGTCCCGGCGAAGATCATACGCCTTCGCTGACAGTTCATTCATTATTTATACCTCGTCAAACATGACGTTCTCGCCGTGCAGATATGCCTTGACCTTCTCCTCAATGGGATCGTACAGGTCCGGCTTGACGCCAATGTACTTGCAGGCCTCGTAGATCACGGGCACCACGTCGCCGTGGATGGCCGCCACGTGGTGGATATAAGGTCCTTCCACCACCTTAGCCTCCAGGCGTTTGAGGTTGTTTACCGCCACCCAGACGTAGGTACCTCTCGTCCAGGGGCCCTCAATGCCGCGGGCGTGCCCCAGAAGGATGGAATATTCCCCATTGTCGCCGTCAAAACGCACCAGGCTCATGGGGCCGCCCTTTGCCTCTGCAGAGACCGCCCCATTCTGAGGAAAGGCCACCGGCACACAGATTGTGGGTTTTTCTTTTGCAACGGAAAGGGGCCATGGGCCGCAGTGCTGAAGCAGCTCGCCGTTGTCGTTGTCTGGGTGGCGCACCGTCCAGTCGGAAAACATCACCCGGCGCTCGTTCATGGCCGCTGCTTCCGCGATGAGCTGAGAGATGGTACCATGTATGTCCGTCTCGCAGACCACAGGGATACCCTCCTCGTTGAGCAGGCTGTTGGCCGCACAGGGCATGATGTTGATTTCGTCCTGAAGGGCATTCCAGCACTGAAGCGCGATGGCACGGCAGCCGTACTTCTCCGCCAGGCTCTTCATGGCTACCTTGAGGACGGCCACGTTTTCAAGATAGGCGTCTTCAATCTTGCAGTTCATGTTTTCCTTGCAATACCGGACGACCTTCGCGACCTCGTTCTTTTCCTCCAGCCATTTCTTCATCTCGGAGTAGAGCTCCGGCAGCGGGATGGGGGCAAGCTGGATGTTGAACTTCTCAAGCAGTTCGCCCTCGTTGCACATGGTACTCCAGAAGTCGAAGGGCCGCGGTCCAATCTGGAGGATGCGCGTGTGGCGAAATACCCTGACCACGTTGCAGACGGCCAGGAAGTCCCGGACACCGCGTTCAAACTCCGGGTCGGTCAGATTGCAATTGTTCATGTAGGTGAACGGGACCTTGAAACGGCGAAGCACCTTACCCGTGGCAAACAGGCCGCACTGGCTGTCCCTCAGGCGCATCCCCTTCTCGTCGGGACGCTCGTCCCTGGGCCCCCACAGCAGGACGGGGACATTCAGCTCCTTGGCCAGACGGGCGCACTCGTATTCCGTGCCAAAGTTGGCGTGGGGCAGGAACAGTCCGTCAACCTTCTCGGCCTTGAATTTGGCGATAATTTTTTCCAGCCCTGCGTCGTCGTACAGAAGGCCTTCTTCGTTGATGTCGTCGATGTCCACAAAGTTGACTTTCAGCTCGC
The DNA here is from genome assembly GCA_024681935.1 of Fretibacterium sp. GTDB lineage: Bacteria > Synergistota > Synergistia > Synergistales > Aminobacteriaceae > JAFUYV01. The sequence continues at coordinate 4,781 of JAIKZX010000157.1, read as the reverse complement.
GCAGACGCTCCGCCGTCAGTTTTCGGTACTGCACAGCGGCGGGTGCGCTGAAGATTGCGCGGCGAGTGGGCGCGAAGCCCAGTTTAATCATAGCTCCCATTATTTTTTTACCCCCCTATTTCATCTCGTTTCGGGCTTGCAACGCCATCTTCGCCTGAAGATTCCGCTGGGTCTGGTCGATGACGACGGCGAGGATAATCACTCCGCCCCGGATGATCTTCTGCCAGAACTCAGATACCCCGCACATGGTCATGCCGTCATTAATCACGCCGATGACGAAGGCCCCTACGATGGTGCCGATGATGGTGCCGGAGCCCCCTGACATGGAGGTCCCGCCCAGGACCGTGGCGGCGATGGCGTTCATCTCCCAGCCGTCCCCGGAGGCGGGGTGTGCGGCGAAGATCTGGGCTGTGTTGATGAGGCCAATCCACGCGGCGCAGAAGCCGGAGATGATGTAAACCCATATCTTGACTTTGTCCGCCTTGATGCCGGACAGTTTGGCGGACTTCTCGTTGCCCCCGACAGCCAGAATGTGCCAGCCCATGGGGGTTTTGTTCAGTAGGATGGCCGCGGCAATCGCCAAAATAGCGAAGACATAGACCCCGGCCGGGACACCAAACCAGTCCGCGCCCAGCGCTTTCAGGCCCACGTTGCCCAGCCCCTCGAACCCGCCGATGCTGGAGAAGGTCGCGCCGTTGGAGCGCAGGTTGGCGATTCCACGGCAGACGTACATGGACCCCAGCGTCGTGATGAAGGCCGCCACGTTGAGCTTCGTGATGATGAGACCGTTGATGAAGCCGATGAGTCCGCCAATGAGCAGCATTATCACTATGATGGAGGGAACGTTGAAGTAAATTGTCTTGCTGCCTATCGTCAGCCCCTCCTGGATCAGGCCGCCCGCCAGCATCCCCACCAGGCCCACAACGGAGCCAACGGAGAGGTCGATGCCGCCTGTGATGATGACGAAGGTCATGCCCAGCGCCAGGATGCCATAGAGGGAAACGTGCTTGGCCACCATCGTCAGTGTGTTCAGGGACAGAAAAGCGGGCGAGGCAAAGCTGAAGAAAATGATTAAAAGAATCAGGACGATAAAGGTACGTCCCTTCAGGAGCGTCATCAACAGTTGGTTGTTATTCTTCATTTTCTTAGACTCCGTTCGTAATCAGGCAACAGCACGGCCCGTGCCCAGGCCGGCGTAGGAGGCGCGGACGAGGTTGTCCTCGGTGATGTCGTCGCCTGTCAGTTCCGCGGTGCACTTGCCATTGGACAGAACGTAGATTCGGTCCGCGATGGCCATAATCTCCTTGAGCTCCGACGAGATGACGATGATGGAAAGCCCGCGCTCGGAGAACTCGTGGATGATTTCAAAGACTTCTGTCTTGGCCCCGATGTCGATTCCACGGGAGGGCTCATCCATCAGCAGGATTGTTGGCTTCGTCATAAGCCCCTTCGCGATGACTACCTTCTGCTGGTTGCCGCCGGAAAGGGAGAGGATGGGAAGGTGTTTGTCCGCCACCTTGATGTGTAAATCCCCAATCTGTCCATCCACCGCCTTTTCCTCCGCCGGATAGTTCATCAGGAATCCACGGGTGAAATTCTGAAGGGACGCCAGGGAGATGTTCTTGCAGATGTCCAGGCTCTGCACCAGCCCCTGACGCTGACGGTCCTCCGGTACAAGGGCAAAACCGGCCTCCAGCTGTTCGGCGATGGAGCCGATTTTCATGGGACGCCCCTGATAGAGCAGCGTGCCGCTGTGCTCCGGCCGCATCCCCATCAGGCACTCCACCAGTTCACTGCGCCCTGCTCCCAGCAGGCCATATATCCCCAGCACTTCGCCCTTCTTGAGGTACAGGTTCACGTCATCCAGCAGCCACCCGCCGCCCGTCTTGGGCAGACAGAGATTTTCCACTTCCAGCACCCTTTCCGCCCTGTTCAGGTTCACACTGCGCTCAAAGCGATGGTACTGGGTGTTTTTCCCCACCATATTCTCCACAATCCATGGCAGGCCGACATCCTTCACTTCCGCGTCGGCCACGTATTTCCCGTCCCTCAGGATGGTCACGTGATCTCCAATCTCCATGATCTCCTCCAGCCGGTGGGAGATATAGACGATGGAGAGGCCCTGGTCAATCAGCTCGCGCATAATCTTAAACAGGACCTTCACCTCCGCCGCAGACAGGGAGGAAGTGGGTTCGTCCATAATCAGGACCTTCAGATCGTTTTCTACCAGGTTGCGCGCAATCTCCACCATCTGCTGCTGCCCCACGCGGAGATCGCCCACCATCGTTTCCGGCGGAATTTCGTGCTCAAGGCGGCGAAGGACAGCCCTTGCCCCATCAATATGTGTTTTGTCGTCCAGGAAGGGGCCGTTTGTCCTCTCGTGGCACATATAGATGTTCTGATAGACGGAAAGGTTGGGGAACAGGCTCAGCTCCTGGTGGATAATGCCAATTCCCCGTGAGCGGGCGTCGTTGGTGTCCCGGAAAGATACCTCTTCGCCCTCCATATACATTTTCCCGGCGGAGGGTTGTTCAATGCCGGCAATCATCTTCATCAGGGTGGATTTGCCAGCTCCGTTTTCGCCAACAAGCACGTTGACCTTGCCCCTCAGCAAATCAAAGGAGACCTGATCCAGGGCCTTCGTGCCGGGATAGATTTTGTCAATTTTCTCGCAGTGGAGTACCACATTGGGATCGTCAAACATATCGGCTCTCCTGCTATTCAATGGCGATGGCCACCGGCGTGATGGTCACCTCATTGCCGGAGGCTGTAGCCGCGCCGGTGAGGCTGATGGTTTTGCCCTTAACGCCCTCGTTGAGAGCGAGAGGGACGACGGCCTTCTCGTGTAACTGGCTGTTCAGGGCCTTGGCGTACTGGCTCCACTCCGTCTGGTTGGTGAAGTCCCCAAAGGTCTTTACGCTCTGCACGTCCCGAACGGAGGTGCCGGAGTAGATGCTGCCCACCTGGACGGTGAAGGTTTTGTCCCCGGCGTAGCCCTTCGGGACCACCGTCAGTGTGTTTTTCTTTCCGTTGGCTTTGGAGGAAAACTCGCTCACCGTTCCGTTGAGCGTCACAGCCCGGCCCTTCCCAAAGTCGGCAATCTCCAGTGTCTCGGCGCCCACTGCCTTGCCTGTGATTTCCGTCACGATTTTCTCCCAATCGCCGCCGGAGCTGGTCTTGGCGTCAAAGGCCACGATACCCGTGTACTGCCCCTCTGTCCCCACGTCAATCACCTTGGCGGACAGGGCCAGAAAAATAACTAATGCAACGGCGACCGCGATCAAAAGGATTTTTTTCTTCGTCATCAGGCGATCTCCTTTTCGTACTTAAATAAAAAGCGGCGGGCAAGGATGCCCTGGTGCCGGCGGAGGCGCATGAAGGCGCCGCTTTCCCGCCGGCCGAGGGGTGTATCCCGCCCGCTGCCGGTCAATGATTTACTTTCCGGTGTAGACGAAAGCCTTGAGGAACTCCACGTTATCCTTTGTGATGGCGATGCAGGGGACAAGCTGCTTCTCCGTAGCGGGCTTCGTGCCGTTCTTGATGAAGGCGTCAGCCTGCTCCACAGCGACCTCCGTGATGCGGGCAATCTGCTGAAGCGCCGTACCGACCATATTGCCGGACTTAATGTAGGCAGCCGCGTCGTCAGAGCCGTCCAGACCAATAATCTTGATGTCCTTGCGGCCGGCGTCGATGCAGGCCTGAGTGGCACCGCAGGCCATGGTGTCGTTGCCGCAGATAATGCCGGTGATCTCCGGGTGAGCCTGAAGGATAGCCTCTGTTTTGGCATAGCCCTCGGTCTGGCTCCAGTTGGCGGACTGCTGGGCTACCATCTCAAGGTCCTTGTACTCATCGATGACAGCGTGGTAGTTCTGGGAGCGCACCTGGCAGTTGGTGTCAGACTCCAGGCCAAGAAGCTCGGCGTATTTGCCGGTGTAGTTCATGGCCTCGACCCACTTCTCGGCGATTGCCGCCGCACCCTGGGCGTTGTCCGCGACAATCTGAGCCAAAGCCAGCCCGGTGGCGTTGATTTCACGGTCAATCAGGAAGACCGGGATCTTCGCGTCCACAGCCTTGCGGACAGCCTCGATGGAGGCGTCGGCGCCGGCGTTGTCGCAGATGATGGCCGCCGCTTTCTCGGAGATGGCCGCCTCGAAGAGCTGAAGCTGAATGGCCGCGTCGTCGTCATGGGAGAAGCACTTGGGTTCATAGCCCAGCTCCTTAGCCTTGGCGGCTCCCACAGTCTGCTCCGTTCCGAAGAAAGGATTGGACGTGGACGGGGTGATGATGTAGATAATGCCCGCAGCACAAGCGCTGAACGCAAAACTCATCATCATGACAAGAGCAAGAGCAACAGTGAAAAACTTCTTCATGAAACACCCTCCTTTTCGGATTTGGGTCAGGGGGAAAGGACCCCCTGAAACCCCCAATTACAGACCCACCACGGGCCTGAATTACACTGAGATTGAGATAGATTTATTATATCAGATACCCACTTAAATGACGGTCTTGGGGTCCAACACGCCTTTCTGCAAAATCATGCAGGCGTAAAGCGCGCTCTCCCCCGTGGCAATCACCGCATAGGCCTTCTTGGACTCCTCGTAGAACGCGAAACGCTCAATCCAGCCGATGGCGTTGGCCCCCCTGGGGTCGTATTTCGCTGTAATCTCCTTGAAGGTGTCCCAAATCGGCGTCTTGACGTCGACGCCAGGAACCACCTCCATGAGCGTCACCGGCTTCTCCACGTAGGTGTCCAGAGGGAAGAGCTGAAGGATGGCGTCCAG
>JAIKZX010000103.1 GCA_024681935.1 Fretibacterium sp. | reverse complement strand
GGGCGGCGCGTACAAGACCGTCTGGCCGCTGGAGTACGCCGGAGCCAAGATTCAGTACCCCGCTCAGTATAAGTAGAACACAGGTCATTCCGTGCATAAAAGGGCCTCCCCGCATGACGGGGAGGCCTTTATTTTCATGTTTTTAAACTGGTGCGGAGGAGGGGACTTGAACCCCTACGCCCGAAGGCACCAGATCCTAAGTCTGGCGCGTCTGCCATTTCGCCACCTCCGCATAGATATACATTTTAGCATACCCCTGCGGCCGGCCTCTGCCGGGCTCAATCAATAGTAGTATAGACCAGCCCCGTGACAGGCAGGGTTTCCAGCAGAACGTAAGCGCCATTGCTCACCTCGGTGATATAGACCTGGCGGGTACGCGGACGGTGCGTCTCCGGCACAATGTCCAGTGTCTGCAAACCAAAGGGAATGCCCTGGACCGTTTCGAGAGACTGGAGCAGCGCGGAGCGGTCCAGAACATCGATGGGCTGGGGAAGGGCGTCGATCCCGCGCTTCAGCAACTCCGCCAGGGCATTAGCCCGCCCGGCGGCCACAATGTCCGAAATGTGCATGGCACGGGTGGTCCAGATCCTGTGCTTGAGCCCCATGAAGCCGCCGTGCTCCTTCAAAAAGAGGTTTTGATCCGCGAAGATCATCCCACGGGATGAGAGGTAGCTTTCATCAGGGGAAGAGCAGTTCCAGAGCCTCCATTTCGTGTTCAGGCGCATGAAGCTGCGCCACATCTCACGTGAGCCCATGTTGCCGAGGAAGGAAAGCATGACGCCGTCCGCTGAGCTTTCTATCTCCTGAGAGACCATATCAAACGTGTTTCGCGTCGAGGCGTCCACCCAGAAGGGCAAAGGCATAAAACCGGCCTCGTCCAGGAAACCGTAGGTAATTTTTGCCTCCCGTTCCTGATTGACGGCAAAGCGGCTTGCTATCAGCGCAAGGTGGGCCTCCGGGGTGACGGTCTTTGCGGCGTAAAGGGCGAAAGCCGGACAGCGGTAGTCACGGTACAGATCCAGGGCAAAGACGTTCCGGGCCGGCCCCGTGCCCTTATCAAACAGTACCTCTTCCCCCCCGCTCAGGAGAATCGGGACGCCAGTCTTCGCCATGCGCGCAATCAGAGCCCGGTCCACTTCCGGAGCGGCAAAACTCATCACCGCGGCGGTCTTCTCATCAACAGGCAAAGGGGCTTTAAGGACGGAATCCTCATCCATAGGAGGCAGAAGGTTGAAGCGCACGTCATGCCCTCCCGTCCCGTATCCGCTCTCCCCTATCTCCAGCTCATGCCATGACAGCACGGTAGCAATCGACTTGCCGACATCGGTCTCCCAACCGTCCCTGGGAGGAATTACCAGAACATTCCACAACCAGCTGGGTCCCGCGGCACAGAGCGCGTCCGGCGCCCACATCAGGATAATCGTCAGCACGAGACTCATGCAGCAAAATTTATTTTTCATAACGGTGTCTCCCTTCCGTTAAAACTCTGTGACATTATCGTCGACATTATTATAGGATATTATCGGCGGGCAGGGAGCGCAGATTTGCGTTATAATGACATAAGGGTCATAATCCAGGGGACAGGAGAATCCCATGGGAGAGGAGGCAGACGATGTATTCCTGTGAGCTCACTATCCAAACGGCGGGATTGGACGCCGCTGTTGTGGAACAGTTGAAGGCGGTCCCGCCTCTGGAGCGTTTCAGTCATTTTTTTCAGGCATTCGATTCTCTCGATGCCCTGAGCGAATCGGCTCGAAAAAGCGGGGAGCGTGTTCTCATCCTGAACGGTGCTCTGGATATCGACGCTACCGCACGTTTCATTGACGGACAGATACCCTCACGGCGAATAAGGTACATTCTCTGCGCGAAGGACATTTCCAGCCTGTCGGAGGAGACGATGTCCCGTCTTTACGACGTGTGGCTGATACCGCTGACGGCCGCCTCTGTAGACTTTTACTTCCGGCGTCTGCAAAAACAGTTAAAAGATGAAAAGGACTTCTGGCTAAGCCGGGCCTGGCTGGACCAGACCATCGACCCTCTGCCCGACCTTATCTGGTATAAGGACATGAAGGGGGCTCATCTGAAGGTAAACGATGCCTTCTGCAACATCGTGGGAAAAACGAAGGAGGACATCCAGGGGCGCGGACACTACTACATCTGGGGGCTGACGAAGGAGGAGTACGAGAAGGGCGAATTTGTCTGCCTTGAGACGGAACGGGAGGTCCAGCGGCTGGGGAGGACCTGTGTGTTCGACGAACAGGTCAAGAGCGCAGACGGAATGCGTCAGCTCAAGACGTACAAAACGCCTATCTTCGACGAAGAGAGCCGGATTATCGGTACCGTCGGCGTGGCGCGCGACGTCACGCTGGAACGGGCCTATGAGCAGCAGATACTGGAAATGGCCCGCCAGGACTGCCTGACCGGCCTGGCCACCCGGTGGTATCTTCAGGAGTACATCGAGCAGAACAAGGACGAGAAGCACATCACGTGTATCTATTTCGATCTGGACCACTTCAAAGAGGTCAACGATACCTACGGCCACCATGTGGGAGACGAGGCGCTGGCGGCTACCGCCGAGCTGATGCAGCAGGAGTTCTCCGACGGCTTCATCTCCCGGCTGGGCGGCGACGAGTTCATGGTTGTGCTGCTGGGGAAGAGGGCCATTGGGAACACCGAGGCCCGTGTCAACGCCTTCCTTGCCCGCCTGATGGACTACTACTGGCAGACCTCGACCATGAGACACCTTTCCATCAGCGCGGGCATTGCACAGACGGACCCTGCCTCGGCAAAATCCATCGATCAGCTTATTCACGAGAGCGACCGTGCCCTCTACCGTGCAAAGAACGCCGGCCGGGCCTGCTGCCGTGTCTATGATCCCTCCATGGAGACTACAGGGAGGGGGCAGCGTTGAAGGATCTGGGGATGATCGTCAACCTGCGCAAGCCGGAAGCAGTGGAAATGGCCCGACGGCTCCTTCAGTGGGGGCTGGATAACAACTGCCCTTTTCTTCTGCCCTACCAGGAGGCATCCGCGCTGACCACTGCGGGCCTCAGCGATGAGAAATGGCTGAGGACCGTTAAGCTGGCCATCGTCGTCGGCGGAGACGGGACCTATCTGCGCGCCGCGCGCTACGTTCTCGACGCAGGGATTATCCTTCATGGGATCAACATGGGGCACTTGGGCTTCCTCGCCTCCAGCCACCCCGAAGAGGCGGAGCAGAACCTGAGGGACATTCTTGATGATCGTTTTGACGTCCTGAAGCGGCGGCTTCTGCGTTGCGTGCTGTATCGGGACGGGGCCCCCCTGCACACCCTCTACGCGCTCAACGACGTGGTGCTCAGCAAGAACGCCATCGCCCGCCTGCTCCGCATCGAGGTCCGCGTTAACGGACTGTTCTTTGGCGTGCTTCCGGCTGACGGGATTATCGTCGCCTCACCGACAGGGTCCACCGCTTACGCACTCTCCGCGGGCGGCCCCATCATCCCCCCCCACCTTGACAGTATGGTGCTGGCGCCGCTGTGCGCCCACACGCTTTACTCCCGCCCGCTGATGGCGGCAGATACAGACAAAATCTCTCTCATCCCGCGGGAAAGCTCGCGCGATATCACCCTTACACAGGACGGACAGTTGGGCTACGAGGTCTTTCCCGGCGACCGGATTGACGTGGAACTGTCGCAGGACAGGATTCTTCAGACCGTCCTGCTGCCCGGGCACAGCTTCCTTGACCTGGTCCGCGAAAAGCTGGGCTGGGGACAGAGCGCGGGGCAGGAGTAATCTTCCGTGCTCAGAGATCTCACCCTCTGGAACGTGGGGGGCATCCGCCGCGCTGAACTCTCCTTTGGCCCCGGCCTCACCGTCATCACCGGCGAGAGCGGCGCGGGCAAGAGCAGTGTTGTCCGCGCACTGGAGCTTGTGGCGGGCAAGAGGGGGGCGGGACAGCTCCTCAGAGCCGGGGAAGAGGAAGGCGGCGCTGAGGCGCGCTTCCTCATCTCAGAGGAACACCTTCCCCTGTTTCGTGAGCTCGACGACGCACTCCAGCCGGACGATGACGGGGAATTGCTCGTCCGGCGCGTCCTTCGTGAAAACCGCTCCCGCGTCTCCCTTCAGGGGGTCCAGATTCCCCTTGCGACCTACGCCCTGGCAGCGGGGCGTCTCATTCACATTCAGAGCCAATTTGCCCAGATGGAACTTTTGGACGAGGGGCGCCAGCTTGCCATGGTCGACTCCTGTACAGCGGCCCCCGTTCAGGAGACCGCCGCGGAGCTGCGCCGCATCTTTGAACGAGCCCAGGCCAGCGACCGCGAGTTGAGGGCGATGACGAACCGGCGTTCCGAGGTCGAGAGACGCTATACCAACGCGAACGAGGTTCTGAGCCTTGTCCGCCATGTGGCCCCGGAAGCGGGCCTGGAGTCCCGGCTGGAGGGGGAACTCTCAGCCCTCAGCCGGCGCATAGCCCGGCGGGAGAAGGCGCAGATAAACCTCGACCGGCTCGACGGCGGACTCTCCGAACAGGGACTCCTGAGCCATGTGCGGGGAGCTTTTGACTCCCTTTTGGATATCCTTCCTGATGAACAGCGTCAGGACATACAGCGTACCATTGATGAGTCCCTTCGCGCTCTGGAGGAGGCCGCAGAAACGGCGCGCGAGGCTGCCATGAGCAGTGACGAGGATAACCAGGAGCGCGACCGCGTTGAGACGCACCTCGGGGCGCTGCGCCGCCTGAGGCGTCTGTCGGGGACGGCGGATGAAGAAGGGCTGCTGGCCTGGTGCCGTGATGCCCAGGAGAGCCTGGAATGGCTGGAGAAAAGTTATCCCCAGCTTGAGGAGCTGTCGCGGGAGTCCCGTGAACTCAGGAGACAGGCCAGCGCTCTGGCGATGGAGCTGAGGCGTGGAAGACGGGAGGCTGCCGTCGCTCTGGAACACCGGGTCAACGCGCTCCTGGAGGACCTGGCGATGGGGGGAAATACCTTTGAGGTCCATTTCAGGGAACTGGACAAGCTCCGCCGGGGCGGGGCGGACGAAGTGGAGTTCAACCTCTGTTCCGGCCAGCGGACCGGCCGCGTGGACAAGGTCGCCTCCGGTGGAGAGCTGAGCCGCCTGCTTCTGGCGCTCCAGCTCTCTCTGTCCGATGAGTGGCTGCCCCCCACGCTGGTTTTCGACGAGGTGGAAGCAGGACTGGGGGGACGGGCTGCCGTCCTCGCCGGGAGAAAACTCAAGGAGCTCTCCCGCCGCTGTCAGGTGCTGCTGGTGACGCACGAAGCGTCCATCGCCGCTCTGGGCGACGCACATATCCTCATTCAGCGCTCCTCACAGGGTGAGTTTCTCTCCTCAGGGGACATCTCCGCCAGCGGCGGTGAGTCCCAGGTCCGGCCTATTGAGGGAGAAGAGCGCGTGAGAGAGATTGCGCGCATGCTGTCGGGTTCCCCCGACCTGGAGGAGGCCCAGGAACACGCCAGAACGCTGTTAGGGGCGTGAAGCAATAGCCGTGGGGCACAAGCCGCCGCGCCCTTTTTGGGCCGCGTGAGCCGTTTCGTCCGGCCAAGCCCAACGCTTCCTCCGACACGGCCGCCCAACCCGACGCCCCAGGCTCTAACAGGGGCTCAGGGGACGGTGATTGAGGCGGATACCGTGGATGAACGGGCCCGGAAGACCGGCATGAATGCCGATAACCTCAAAGCGGCCGTTGACGGCTGCAGCGCCGTTGTGCGCGGCAAGAAAGAGGACGGGGCCATTCCCATTGCGGGAGCCCTACACAGAGACTCCCGCGCTTTTGTGATATAATAAAATTTGTTGGAGACGTGGCCGAGTGGTCGAAGGCGGTTGACTCGAAATCAACTGAGCGGCTTGCCGTTCCTAGAGTTCGAATCTCTACGTCTCCGCCATTTTGAAATCAGCACCGCACTGCGAGTGATAAAATTAAAAAAAGAACCCGCCCCCGGCGGGTTCTTTTTTAGTCTTCTAGTCTTCGGGTTTGATCTCATTGTCATCCTGTCGGCCTTTGGGGGCAGGCTCGTCCGCGATGAGGCAGCCGTCCCGGAAACGCAGCACGCGCTGGCTCCAGGTGGCGATGTCCGGCTCGTGGGTGACAAGGATAATCGTGATGCCTTCCTTATGCAGTTCCGTAAAGATGTTCATGATCTCAACAGTGGTCCTGGTGTCCAGGTTCCCCGTGGGCTCGTCCGCCAGGATGATTGGCGCGCGCCCCACGATGGCCCGCGCGATGGCCACACGCTGCTGCTGGCCGCCGCTCATCTGGGAGGGGCGGTGATAGAGCCTCTGGCCCAACCCCACACGCTCCAGCGCCTCAATGGCTGCCTTACGCCGGACGGAGGCCGCTACCCCGCGATAGAGCAGGGGCAGCTCGACGTTCTCCACAGCATCCACACGGGGCAACAGGTTGAACCCCTGAAAGACGAAACCTAATTTTTGGTTGCGCACGTCAGCCAGCTCCGCCTTGTTCTGCTCCTTGACGTCAATGCCGTCCAGCGCGTAGGTCCCGGATGTGGCTACGTCCAGGCAGCCCAGAATGTTCATCATCGTCGACTTGCCGGAGCCCGACGGGCCCATCACGCAGACGAACTCCCCCCGCTCCACGGAAAACGAGACACTGTTCAGTGCACGCAGCTCGACATCGCCCGTCTTGTATATCTTTACGAGGTCCTTCACCTCAATAATCGGCATATCTCCACACCCCGTTATCGCATCCTGCCGCCCCGGCCCGGCCCGCCGCCGAACAGGCCGCCGCCCGCTGAAGGCGCCACGCCCATCTGCGCGTTGATGACGAGCGTATCGCCCTCCTCAAGCGTCGTCTTTGGAACAGGACGCTCTCCTTCCCCTGATTTTCTTGACGGTTTGCGGCCTTTGCCGGGAAGGACGGGGCTGCTCTTTCGGACGCCGGTGAGCTGAACCCAGCGGTTGTCCGATATCCCAATGTTGACAGGCACGGCCCGCCGAAGCCGGGTGCTGTCCCCCACCCACACCAGCCCCTCATGCAGCGTCTGACGCTGCTCAAGGACACGCCGGTCCACGGACACCGTTTGGAGCAGAACCTCCGGCGGCGTGAAACGAAGGGCCGCTACGGGGATGCGCAGCGCGTTTTCGCAGCGTGCTGTCTCGATGGAGACGTTGGCGGTCATGCCGGGCTTCAGTTTCAGTTCGGGGTTGTCCACATGAATAATCACCGTGTAGGTGACGACGTTATCCGTCGTCGAAGGGGCGATGCGGACCTGGACGACCTTCCCGGAAAAGGCGTCGTCCGGGAAGGCATCCACGCGGAACGTGACGTTCTGGCCCTCTGCCACGCTGCCGATATCCGCCTCGTCCACTTTGGTCTCAATCTGCATTTTGGTGAGGTCCTCGGCGATCTTGAAGAGCGTCGGGGTCTGGTAGCTGGCCGCCACCGTCTGGCCTGCGTCCACCTGCCGGTCGATGACGACACCATTGACCGGGGAAACGATGCGTGTGTAGCCAAGGTTCGTCTTTGCGCGCTCCACCGCCGCCTTGCCCTGCAACACGCGGGACCGCGCCTCCTGGAGGGCTGCCCGCCGGACGGAGACGTTCGTCCCGCTGGTGTCCACCTCGCTGCGGGCAATGAGCTTGCGGTCAAACAGCTCCTTGTTGCGCTTGTACTGACGCTCCGCGTCCGCCAGGGAGGCCTGGGCGCTCTGGACGGAGGCCTGATAAACGGCAAGGCTGGCCTCCGCCTCCCCCATCGTGAGCCTCAGGACGGAGGGATCCACAAGAGCCAAAATCTGCCCCTTCGTGACCGGCGAGTTGTAGTCCACATAGATTTCCTCAATCGTACCGGAGATCTGCGTCCCCACATCCACAACGCTGATGGCATTCAGCTCCCCCGTCGCCGTCACCGTTGAGACGATGTCTCCCCGCGTGACAGGCGATGTGGTGAGCGTGTACTGCACGGGCACAGTCCGGAAGAAAACGTACCACACTCCCCAGACGGCAAGGCCCAGCATGGCCAGAATGGCGAGCTTCTTAATTCCCGGCATGACAATCACTTCCCTTCAATTTCCGGCGGCAGATGCCCCATCGCTTCGTCCAGGTCTGCCCGGGCAATCTGCGCGTCATAAAGCGCCTGATAGTATGTGAAACGCGCGTTGGCCAGCGAGATCACGGCATCGCTGATCTCCAGCGGGTCCCCTACCCCGACCTCATAGCGCCCCCGGGCCAGCTCAAGGTTCTCCTCCGCATACCGGACGCTGGTCTCGGACGAGCGGGCCCGTTCGGCCGCGTTGGACAGAGACAGGGCGGCACTTCGCACACCATAGGCAACCTGCTGGCGCAGTTTGTCCCTCTCCGCGGCGGCCTGGTCCCACTGAGCGCGGGCAGATTCCAGAGCGGCGGCCTTCGCTCCGCCGTCAACGATGGGAATGTTCAGGGAGAGCCCAACGGCATAGTTCTCTGACGACGAGGAGCCTTCGCGGTTGGAGAAGGAGCTGGAGAGCTGCCCGGTGATTGTGGGAGAGCTGGTGCGGGCCGCATTGGCGATGCCCAGCTCCCGCGCCCGGACGGTGTGCAGGGACTGCCGGTAATCGGGCCTGTCCTTCAGCGCGGTATTCAGGAGGCCTTCCATCCCCGTTTCCACGCGGGGCAGAAGGAGGCGCGTGGAGAGGGCAAGGACAACCGGCCCGGACTCCTCCACTCCCATCGCGACCCACAGGGCCTCCTGAAAAATCTGAATATCGTTCTCGGCCTTCAGCATCGACGTTCGCGCGCTGGCGACATCCGCCTCGGCCTTGGTGACATCGATAAAGGGGCTGTTCCCCACCTCGTAGAGCCCGCGGGCCGTCTTGAGATGTTCCTCCAGGTTGTTCAGCTTCTCCCGCTCCACATCACGATTCAGGATTTTAAGAACCAGAGCGTAGTAGGCCCGCTTGGCATCCGCCGCAACACTGACCCGCGTTTTGCGCTCGCTCTCCCGGGTTCCCTTCACCGTCTCGGCCTGCATCTCTTTCTGGATTCGGTTCCGCCCCGTGTCGTAGAGCAGCTTTGACGCGGTGATGCGGGCGTTCTCCGAGTGATAGCGGTCATCCCACTCCTCGTAATCTCCGTCGTAGTTCACACCGCCCGTGGCGGTGACGGTGAGACGGTTGTTTACCCTGACCTGCTCCAGCGCCGCCTCCGCCGCGCGCGTCGCGCCCTTCGCGCCGCGCAGCGAGGGGTGGTTCTCCAGCGCCAGAGTCAGACACTCCTCAAGGGAGAGTGTATCGGACTCTTCCTTCTTTTCCGCAAAACACGCCCCGGCGCACAGGAACAGAGCCAAAAGGACTACGCTCAGCCTCGCGGCGCGAGCAATTGAATTCGACGGCATTTTCATCCTCTATCACTTCCTATGGGAGTTTCAGGGGGGCTTTCCACCTGAACTGTAATTTGAAAATCCCCGTGACGTCTATTTCATCACGGGGAAAGTATACTGCATCCTTATGTAAAATTTGTGAAAAGAGAAAGAAGAATCCGCCCTGCCCTCAGGCCGTGTATTCGATGTTGGGGCCCATCTCGGAGAGCTTTTTCTGAGAGTGGATGGCATCGATGTAACGAATCGTCCCGGTCTTGCCCCTCATGCAGAGAGAATGGGTTTCGATATGGGTTCCGTGGTAGGAGACACCCTTCAGCAGATCACCGTCCGAGCCGCCTGTCGCCGCAAAGCAGACGTTGTCGCCCTTCACCAGGTCATCGAGGGTCAGGACTGTCTCCCGCGTCAGACCACGGGTTTTGGCCTTTTCCTCGTCCTCAGCGTTGCGGAAGAACGGCCGGCACTGCATGGCGCCCCCCAGACATTTAATGGCGCAGGCAGTGATAACTGCCTCCGGAGAGCCGCCGCTGCCCAACAGCAGGTCAGCATTCTCGTGCCCCGGCAGGCAGGTCATCAGCGCTCCCAGGACGTCGCCGTCCCCGATCAGGCGGATACGGGCACCCAGTTTGCGGACCTCATCGCGGAGCTTCTCGTTGCGCGGACGGTCCAGCATGACAACGGTGGTGTCCTGAATCGACTTTCCCTTGGCCTTGGCGACGATATTGACGTTGTACTTAATGGGGGCCTGAATGTCGATGGCGTCCGCGGCCTCCGGGCCGGTGACGATCTTGTCCAGGTAGAACAGGTCCTGGGGGCTGAACATGGCCCCGCGCTCCGCGGCTGCAATGACCGCAATAGCCCCGCCCTGCCCGTTGGCCATCAGGCGCGTGCCGTCGATGGGATCCACCGCGATGTCCATCTCCGGACCTTCGCCGCTGCCGACCGGCTCGCCGTTGTAGAGCATGGGAGCCTCGTCCTTCTCGCCTTCCCCGATGACGATGACGCCCTTCATGGCCACGCCGTGAAGCATGTAGCGCATGGCCTCAACAGCGGCACGGTCCACTTCGTTCTTGTTCCCGCCGCCAAATTTGCGTCCGCTGGCCATAACTGCCGCTTCCGTCGCGCGGACCAACTCCAGCGCCAGGTTCTTGTCCTGAGCGAAAAGTGCCATTCAAACGACCTCCTTAAGAATTTGGATATCCATCAGGAGGAGGCCACGCGCCCCCTCCTGAATCTGAGTTATTGTGCACCACCCATCATCATGAGCGCAAACACCTTGGCATTGTTGACGACATAGGATATCTCCGTGAACTCGTCCGGCTGATGAGCCACGCCCTCGTTCTCCTGTGACCATACCACCGCGGGAATGCCCTTCCGGCGGAAGAACGCAGCGAAGGTACCCCCGCCAATTCCGCCCATCCTGGGCTCCAGTTTCAGCACGCTGCGAATGGAACCCACCAGGAGACGTGCGATGTCGCTGTCCTCTCCCGTAGGCTGGGCCGCATCGGTACGGTCGACCGTCAGCTCAATCTTTGCCCCCGTACGCGCCTCCACGTCCTTACGCACCTTCTCCACCACGTCGAACGCCGCGTCCAGGGACACAAAGGGCAGCACGCGGCAATCGAACTCAAAACGCTCGCGCCCCGGAACGGTGTTGGTGTTGGGCACGTTGGCAAACCGCCGCGTGGGTTCAAAGGTCGAGAAGGGGGGGTCAAACCGTTTGTCCTCGTCGGGGAAGGCCTTGTGCAGCGCCTCATCCACCTCCATGGCAAGGAGGTTCGCCACCCGGCAGGCGTTCAGCCCGACGTTTGGCGTGCTGGCGTGGGACTGCTTACCCAGCACAGTGAACTCCAGCTTCCACATGGCCTTCTCGGCAATCTCGATGAAGTCCCCCGCGTCGTTGCCGTGGTCGGGGGTCAGGACCAGGTCGTCCGGGCGAAAGATGTCCCGCTCCATCAGAGGCTCCAGTCCGAAGTGACTGCCCAGCTCCTCGTCCGCAAGGAAACCCAGGAGTACCGTATACTCCGGCTTCTCCCCGGCATTGAGCAGCGCCTTCAGGGCGAAGAGGGAGGAAATCAGAGGGCCGCTGTCGTCACTGACCCCGCGTCCGTAAAGCCGCGAACCCTTCACCACAGGGTCAAATGGGTCCACGGTCCAGAGCGAGCGGTCCCCGTCCGGCAC
>JAIKZX010000101.1 GCA_024681935.1 Fretibacterium sp. | reverse complement strand
TTGCCGGACGTGCCCTGGGAGGAGAAGGAGGACTTCGCCCCGGCCTGTTCGGCCCACGGGCTGGACCTCATTTCGCTGATTGCGCCGACGTCAAATAACCGCATCGCGGAAATAGCGAGGGACGCGAAGGGCTTTGTCTACATCGTCTCGTCCCTGGGCGTGACGGGCGTGCGGAAGGAGATCACGACGGACATCGGCGCTATGGTCCGGCTCATCCGGCAGAACACGGACGTCCCATGCGCGGTGGGCTTTGGCATCTCCACGCCGGACCAGGCGCGGGCCATGTCGGCTCACGCGGACGGCGTCATCGTGGGCAGCGCGATCGTGAAACTCATCGCCCAGCATGGCCGCGATTCTGTAAAACCCGTGGGAGAGTACGTGCGCGCGATGAAAGAAGCGATTTAGTTTTCCGCCCTCGTCCGTACATTCTTGTTCCGGGCGGGCGATATATAGAATCATTACGCGGAGGCCCCTGCGTGGGGCCTCCGCGTTGATGTTACGTTTTTACCCTGCTGCCTGTGCTACTTTTTCCGCAGCGTCAGCAGGCCCGCCGCGAGGGCAAGCATCCCCGCAAGGCCCAAGCCCGCGTCGCACCCACCGCTGCTCTTGTCGCTGGTCGGGGATTTTTCAGAGCCAGGATTGCTGTCGGGGTTGTTACCGGGGTTGGCCGCCTCAGCAAGGGCCTGCAGCTCCGTCTTGTCGTCTGCAGTCGCGTCCGCTGTGATGAATGCCGTGCTGTAGTTCCCGTCCTTTTCCAGGTACGGCACCACGTACATATCCGACGCATCGCCGCTGACCGTCGAAACCGGGTTCCCCGCCGAGTCAAGGAAGAAGAACTGCCCCTCCTTAGAATCCGCCACGGACACGTCCGCAAGAGAAACGCCTCCCGCCAGAGCGGACTGCTGCCGTGCCACATAGGCGTTGAAGAACTCCACAGACGGCCAGAACATCAGTTTCCGTCCCGGCGTCAGGTTCCGAAGGTTCACCGACATCGGGAAGAACCCGGCGACCTTTGGCTTCATCGTTGGCAGCGACGTCGCAACGACCATCCCCTTGTTCTGCGTCTTCGGGTTCACCGCATTGACCAAGGTCTCGGCTATCTGGGTGAGCAGGGACTCCAGTTGCTTTAGCTGCGCCTCCAGGCTGCCGGAGGCCGTCTCAATCTCAATGGCGTCCTCCGTCTGCAGATTTGCCGCCGCTGCTTTAACCGCATCCACATCCACATTAGCGTCCACGTCGCCCGCACTGGCTTTTTCGGTGAAATCCTGCTTCATCTTGGTAGCCGTTGTGGAATCGACAGCCTTGGGCGTCACGACCTTGGGCTTGACGGAGAGATTTTGGGCCGCCTTCAGGGACTCGTTCGTGCTTTTTTCAAACAGGTCCGTCCCCGCGGGCTTATAGGGGTCCTTAACTCCCTCGGTGGCCTCGATCACTGCATCCGCATCCTTCTCCGTCTTGTTCTTCACGGCGGCCGTGATCTCCTCCGCGCTCAGACCAGCAATTTCCTCCGTGCTGAGGCTGTCGTGGAGAATCGACGCGACTTCCTGCGCTGCTTCCTTGGTCGCCGTGTCGGAGCTGTTCAGCTTCTCTTCCATGACCGAACTCGCTTCCCCGTTCAGGTCTTTGACCACATCCGCAGCCTTCTGCTCGTCGGTCTTCTCACCCGTCACCGTGATCTCAAGCGGCTTGCTGATGCAGTTGACCTGACCGGTGTCCTTGTCATTGTAGAAGTAGAGCACGCGGGCCGTCTCGGTCCCGGCTTGATCGGCGATGATCGTCCAGGTCCCGGAACCAGAACCTTCAGCGCGAAGGACCAAGGACCTGTTCTCGGCGAGGCAGTAGTCGATGGTATTGCCATCCTTGGCGGTCACGGTTATCTTGTCGCCCGCAGTCAGCGCGATGGTGTTCTTATCAGTCCCCGTGGTGATGGACTTACCGCTGGGAGGCGTGAAGGTGATGCCTTCGTCGGTGACGGTGGTCTGGAGGAACCGCCAGAGGTGCGTGCCCTCCTTCTTGAGCTTCACGCGCACTTCTATCCCGGTAAATTCCGCGGCCGGGATGGGGGAGGCCAGCGTATCGCTCAGCGCCACGCCCGCGTAGTCCTTGTCCTTTTTACCCGTGTCCGTCCACTTATTCGACGACCACTGACCCTTCCGGCCAAAGCCCACCCGCAGCCGGGCGCCCTCGACGGCCACTGGTGTCGTCGGGTTGCCGGACTTTGGATTGACCAGGCTCACCGTGAAGCCCGTGACAGCGTTGCTGCCGTTGCGCTTCAGCGTGACGTAGGGGGCAGCCGATGCCAGCTGGTCCTTCGTGCTGATGAAGTTGGGCAGGGTGGCTTCTCCGTCCTGCAGGTTCGCCGCACCACCAAAGGTCCAGGAAACCATCTTCCCGTTCATGCCGCCCGTGTCCGCCGCGCCTTTGAAAGCCTCGACGTTGCCCGGCAGCCCGTATTGCAGTTCTTCGCCCTCTTTTACAGTGGGCACGAGATCAAAATTTGCGCTACCGTTCGTAATCGTCTTTTTCCCGTCCTTTTCGGAGTTGTACGAGAAACTGCCATTGACGGTGAGCGTTCCCCTCGCGTTCATGTGGAGCTTGTTCGCGGCGATTCCCTCTTTTTCCAGCCCCATGGCAACGCGTTTAAAATCCGCCGTGTTGTAGTTCGGGACATCGTTGATCAGACAGGCCTTTGACTCGTGCCGGGTCCAGAATTCAAGGTTTGTCTTATCCACCGGATAGAACCGCCAGCGGTGGGTAGTATCACCATTTATGCGCACGCGCACATCCACCCCGGTAAATTCCGCGGCCGGGATGGGAGTGGCCAGGGTGTTTGGCAAATCGGAACCGTTGTAGGCCTTCCAATTCTTCCCCGTATCCGTCCAGGTGCGCTGCTTCCAGCTTCCATTTTGACCAACTCGCACCTGGAGTTGAACGTTTTCGACGGCCACCGGCGTCGTTGGATCGCTGGCCTTGACCATTCTCACCGTAAAGCCCGTGACGTTTTTGCTGCTGTCGCGGGTCAGCGTGACGTAGGGGACGGCTGTTGCAAGCTGAACCGCCGTGCTGGTGAAATTGGGCAGTGTGGCGCTTCCGGCCGGGTTCCCCGTCCAGCTCACTGTCACGCCATTCAGCCCCGTGTCGGCCTTGCCCTGGAAGGCAAACTCCTCGTTGTCCTGATTGACCGGAACATACTCCTTGTCTTCCTCGACCCACTTCAGGGCAAACGTCTCTTTAGCGCTGCTGGAAGTGTTGTCTACCTCAACCAGACGGCCCTGATACCGATAGCTGTACGCTCCTCCGGTGATGGTGAGCTGCCTCTCCTGAGGTTCATTATCCCCCGACTGCTCAAGGCCGAGAGACACCCCGTCAAACTCCGCATGGGTATAGTCCGCCTTGTCGCTAACCAGCCAACCCTCCGACCGGTGCTGAACCCAAAAATCGACATCCGCCAACGCCGCCGGCGCGAAGCAAGCCAGCACGGCCAGCAGCAGGACACCGCATAAAACTTTCTTCATAATGGATAGACCTCCTCAACCCTTTTGATTTTGTCTGATGTCAACACGCAAAGAAACGCCTCTGCGCATGGGTTAAGGAGGGCGGCAGGACGGATCTTTCATTAGGCTGGAAGAATGCCGTTGGCTCTTGTGTTCATCCATCTTTGCATCCTTTTTACCGATCTTTCGCGGTAAAATGAGGTTTAAGATCGAAGTATAATCTGCAATAAAATTATATCACAGGCCCGTCAGCACAAAAAGAACACCGCCAGCATCCCGCACAGGAGGACAGCACCCGTGTCAGCCTTCCTCCACCGGAGCGGCCTCAGACGCGTGCGTCCCTGGCCGCCGCCGTA
>JAIKZX010000100.1 GCA_024681935.1 Fretibacterium sp. | reverse complement strand
CCCTGGGTGAGATGACCCTGTCGGACGCGGTGTTCAATGTCCCCGTCCATGTTGCGGCCATGCATCAGGTCGTGGTGGCTCATCTGGCAAATTGCCGTCAGGGTACGAGCAGCGTCAAGACCCGCGGTGATGTCAGCGGCGGTGGAAAAAAGCCCTGGAGGCAGAAGCACACAGGGCGTGCCCGTCAGGGAAGTACCCGCTCTCCGCTGTGGATTCATGGCGGGGTGGCTCATGGTCCCAAGGTGAGGGACTATCATCAGAAGGTCAATAAGAAGGTGCGGCGTCTTGCCCTCCTCAGCGCTCTGTCCGTCAAGGTCCGCGATGATCAGATGACGGTGGTGAGGGGCATGGAGATGGAGAACGCCTCGACAAAGACAATGATGGCTTTCATGAAGGCTATCAATGCAGAAAAGGCGCTGCTTGTATATCACGGGCAGGCGGACAGCATTGTGCGCTCCGCCAGGAACATCTCCGGGACAAAATGCATCAACGTCGCGAGCATCAACGTCTACGACCTTTTGAATTCCAAAACTCTGGTCGTGACTCCTGAGGTCATTGCCCGGCTGGAGGAGGTTTACGCGAAATGAATCTGATTGCTCACGATATTATCATTCGCCCCATCGTCACGGAGAAGAGCAGTTCTCTGATGGAGTTCAATAAATATACCTTTGAGGTTCACAAGGATGCCAACAAGATCCAGATCCGCAAGGCGGTTGAAGAGATCTTTAAGGTGAAGGTGCTGAGCGTCAATACGATGAACGTCAAGGGCAAGCCCAAGCGTATGGGCGCCTTCCAGGGCAGGACACGCTCCTGGAAGAAGGCAATTGTGGCCCTGCCGGAGGGCCAGCGCATCGAATTCTTCGAGGGCGCCTCAATCTAAAGGGGGTAAGCGAGTATGTCGATAAAGCAGTTCAAGCCTTATACCCCTGGACGCCGTCAGATGACCATTCAGGGACGTGAGGACATCACGGCTCAGAAGCCGGAGAGATCCCTGGTCACGGAACTCCGCAAGCACGGCGGACGCAACAATACCGGGCGTATCACGATGCGCCACATCGGCGGCGGCCACCGGCGGGCGTACCGTATCATTGATTTCCGCCGAGATAAGATCGGTGTTCCCGGGAAGGTTGCGACGGTGGAGTATGACCCCAACCGCAACGCCCGTATCGCGCTGATCCACTATGTTGACGGGGAGAAGCGCTACATCATCCTTCCCAAGGACCTGAAGGTCGGCGACACGATTCTTGCGGGGCCTGAGGCGGATATTACCCCGGGCAACGCCCTGAAACTGAAGGACATCCCCGTGGGTACGGTGATTCATAACCTTGAGCTTCAGCCTGGCTGCGGCGCCAAACTGGTTCGTTCGGCGGGAGCCTCTGCGCAGCTCATGGCTAAGGAGGGCAAGTATGCCTACGTCCGCATGCCCAGCGGCGAACTTCGCCTTTTCCTGCTTGAGTGCATGGCCACGGTGGGGCAGGTGGGCAATGAGGACTATGAGAACATCTCTCTGGGCAAGGCGGGCAAGACCCGCTGGAGCGGGCGCCGTTCCGTTGTCCGCGGCATGGTGATGAACCCGGTTGACCACCCGTTGGGCGGCGGTGAGGGAAAGAGCAAGAGCAACAAGCATCCTGTTTCTCCTTGGGGCACGCCGGCTAAGGGATATCGTACGCGCAAACGCAAGGCTTCCGATAAGCTGATCGTTCGCCGCCGTTACGATAAGTAACAGACGAGGAGGATTTTAGGATGGCTCGTTCCACTAAAAAGGGGCCCTTTATTGAGCAGAGGCTCCTTGCCAAGATCGAGGATATGAACGAATCGGGAAACAAGAAGGTCATCAAGACCTGGTCCCGCCGTTCCACCGTCGTTCCCCAGATGATCGGTCACACGATTGCCGTTCACAATGGCCGTATGCATCTGCCGGTCTACATCAGCGAGAACATGGTGGGGCACAAACTGGGTGAGTTTGCCCCGACGCGCAAATTTGGACATCACGCGGGGCAGGAACGCTCCACGAAGGGCAAATAGGAGGGAGTCGCTATGGAATCAAGAACTGTGGCAAAAGCTATGGTCCGCCAGGCGAGGATCTCCCCGACAAAGGTGAGGCAGGTTTTGTCCCTCATCCGTGGAAAGGGCGTTGAGGAGGCCCTGACGATTTTGAAGTTCAGCCCCCAGAGGGCGGCCAAGATCGTCTTCAAGGTTCTTCAGAGCGCCGTGGCGAACGCAGAGCACAATTTCGGGATGGATATGGATAAGCTGTATGTCTATACGGCCTTCGCGGACCAGGGACCGATGATGAAACGTTTTCGTCCGGTCTCCATGGGGCGGGCTCATCCTTATGTGCACCGCACATCCCATGTGACCGTTACGGTCTCGGAACGTTAGGAGGGATTTTTGTGGGACAGAAGGTTCATCCCGTAGGATACAGGCTGGGTGTCTCCACGGAGTGGCAGTCCAAATGGTATGCCGGCCGTAAGGAGTACGCGAAAAAGCTGCACGAGGATATTAAGCTCCGCAACTGGATTATGAAGAAGTGGGAGGGCGCAGGCATCTCCCGGATTGAGATTGAGCGCGTCGGGCATGTGGTGCGTTTTACGATCTGGACGGCACGTCCTGGCGTCGTAATTGGCCGCGGCGGCACGGAGATTCAGGCAATTAAGGATGAGCTTCAGTCGATGACGGGCGGCAAGGTCATGGTAAACATCCAGGAGATCAAGAACCCCGATGTTGAGGCCCAGCTGGTGGCTGAGAATATCGCCTCCTCTCTTGAGCGCCGTGTGTCTTTCCGCCGTGCAATGAAGCAGGCCATTTTCCGCGCGACGAAGGCGGGAGTGCTGGGCATTAAGGCCCAGGTGGCCGGACGCCTTGGCGGGGCAGAAATTGCCCGCACGGAGTGGTACAACGAGGGACGCCTGCCCCTCTCGACAATCAAGGCTGACATCGATTACGGATTTGCTGAGGCGTCGACCATGTACGGCGTTATCGGCTGCAAGATCTGGATATACCGTGATCGGGAGAATGAGCGCCCGATGGCGATGCGGGGCGGGCGTCGCGAGCGTGATAAGGACAAGGCAAGGGGGTAATTTTTCATGCTTATGCCCAGCAGAGTTAAATATCGTAAGTCCCACCGCTCCCCGCTGCGTGGTGTCTCCAAGGGAGGAACAACCATCGCTTTCGGGGATTGGGGTATTCAGGCCCTTGAGAATGTGTGGCTTACGGCGCGTCAGATAGAGGCTACCCGCGTCGCTATATCGAGAAAGATGAAAAAAGGCGGCAAGATCTGGATCCGCGTTTTCCCGGACCGGCCCTACACGAAGAAGCCTCTTGAGACCCGTATGGGTAAAGGAAAAGGTGCGCCGGAGTATTGGGTGGCTGCGGTCAAGAGGGGCCGTATTCTGTTTGAGTTTGCGGGGATCTCCCCTGATCTCGCGGAAGAGGCCTTCCGGACAGCCTCACACAAGCTGCCTATCAAGGTGCGCATTGTATCGCGAGAGGGTATGGGTGGTGAAAACTGATGGATGCGACAAAACTTCGAGAGCTCTCCCTGGAGGAACTTCAGGAGCAGTACCGTCAATCTAAAGAGGAGCTTTTTAACCTGCGTTTTCAGAACGCAGTCGGACAACTCAAAAACACAGGCCGCATCCGGGAAGTCCGAAAGACCATAGCCAGAGTGTTGACCGTCGCCGGAGAGAAACGCCGCGCGATGGAGTCCACGGCCAGGAGGTAGTTGTCTATGGAGGCTAATAAGGAGACGGTGCTCTCCCACCGCAAGGTTCGCGTGGGGATCGTCGTCAGCAATAAAATGGATAAGACGGTTGTCGTGAAGGTCTCCCGTCTTGCGGAGCATCCCCTTTACGGGAAGCGGATTCAGAGGGCGAAGAAGTATGTGGCTCACGATGCGGAGAACACCTGCCGTGTTGGCGATGAGGTTCGTATCCGTGAGACCCGTCCGATGAGCAAGACAAAGAGATGGGAATTGGTTGAGGTTATGCGGCGTGCCCCTGTTTTTGACTCTGATACGCCCGGAGAGGAGTAACTTATGATTCAGCTTACCACAGTACTTAACGTCGCTGACAACTCCGGGGCCCGGAAACTTTTCTGCATTCAGGTCATGGGGGGAAGCAAGCGCAAGTGGGGTACCATCGGTGACGTTATCGTCGCTTCGGTGCGGGAGGCTATCCCCAACAGCAATATTGCCAAGGGGTCGGTTGTCAAGGCCGTGATTGTCCGCACGAAGAAGGAAGTTCGCCGCCGTGATGGGTCCTACGTCCGTTTTGACGACAACGCGGCTGTGATTATTGACGCCAACGGGGAGCCCAAGGGGACCCGTATCTTTGGGCCCGTCGGCAGGGAGCTCCGCGCCAAGAAATATATGCGCATCCTCTCGCTTGCGCCTGAAGTGGTTTAGGAGGCTGGATTATGTCTGTAAGGCTTAAGAAGAATGACCGAGTCCGCGTCATATCCGGCAAGGATAAGGGCAAGGAGGGTAAGATTCTGCGCCGCATCCCTGAGCGTGATTTGGTCGTCGTTGAGGGTGTGAATATGGTGTCGCGCCACATGAAGCCGACCCAGAAGAACCCGCAGTCTGGGATCAACAAGCAGGAGGCGCCCATCTATGCTGCAAAGGTAATGCTTGTGTGCCCCCAGTGCGGGGCTGCCACAAGGGTGGGCTCTTCCTTCCTGGAGAGCGGCAAGAAAGTCCGCGTCTGCAAGAAGTGCGGCGAGATTATTGACAAGGCATGAGGGGAGGGGTTAGATCATGATTCCGCGTATGTTGGAAAAGTATAAGAATGAGATTTCCCCGGCCCTGCTCAAGGAGTTCGGCTACAAGAACGTGATGCAGCTTCCCCGGATTCAGAAGGTCGTCGTCAACATCGGCGTCGGGGATGCGAAGCTGGACATCAAGTTTATGGACGCAGCCATCGCAGAGCTTCGGGCTATCACAGGCCAGCAGCCGCTTTTGAAGCGCGCGAAGAAGTCCATCGCCGGCTTTAAGGTGCGTCAGGGGATGCCTGTGGCGTGTTCGGTGACGCTCAGGGGGAACAAGATGTGGGAGTTCCTTGACCGCCTTATCTCACTGGCTCTGCCGGGGATTAAGGACTTCCAGGGTGTGTCCCGCAAGGGCTTTGACGGCCGCGGCAATTATAACCTGGGGCTGCGCGAGCAGCTGATTTTCCCGGAAATCAGTTACGACAAGGTTATCCGCTCCAGGGGCATGAATATTACGATTGTGACGAGCGCACCCAGCGACGAGGAGGCCTATTCCCTCCTCAAGGGTATGGGAATGCCCTTCAACAACCGTTAGGACAGGGGGTAAAAGGAAATGGCGAGAAAAGCATTGAAATATAAGGCGAAGTTACCCCCCAAGTTTGAGGTGCGGCGTTACAATCGCTGCCCGCTGTGCGGGAGGATTCATGGGTATATGCGTATGTTTGATATGTGCCGCTGCTGCTTCCGCAAACTTGCCCGCGAGGGTAGGATTCCCGGCGTCGTCAAGTCGAGTTGGTAGCCTAAGGGGGCAACGGAATGTATGTAAACGATCCTATCGCGGATATGCTCACAAGGGTGCGCAACGCGAATATGATTTACAGTGAGAGCGTCGATGTGCCCGCCAGCAAAATCAAGCTGGCCATCGCCCGGATTCTGAAGGACGAGGGCTACATCAAGAACTTCAAGACGGTCACCGACCCGAAGAAGCCCTATGCCTCCATCCGCATTTTCCTGTCCTATGGTCCGGAACGTGAGCGGGTCATTCAGGGGCTGCGGCGCATCAGCAAGCCGGGGCGGCGGATTTATGTGGGCAAGGACAAACTTCCGGTCGTTATGGGAGGTCTGGGGCTGGCAATCCTCTCCACCTCTCAGGGCCTGAAGACAGGGGCAGAGGCCTTGAAACTTGGCCTTGGCGGCGAAGTCCTCTGCTACGTCTGGTGAGGGGGGACCTGTAGATGTCTCGTATTGGACGCAAAGCGGTCGCCCTTGCCAAGGGCGTGACGGTCTCCATTAATGGAGATGACATTCGTGTCAAGGGGCCAAAGGGAGAACTGAGCACAAAGCTGATGCCGGGTATCTCCGTCAACATCGAAGAGGGCAAGGTGCAGGTGTCCCGCTCAAATGACGAAAAGCAGACCTGTGCGTGGCATGGCATGACCCGTGCCCTCATCGCCAACATGGTGACCGGTGTTACAGAAGGTTTCCAGAAGACGATGGAGATTGTGGGCGTGGGCTGGAGGGCCCAGCTTCAGGGCAAGAAGCTGGTGATGAACCTCGGCTTTTCCCATCCCGTCGAGTTCACCCCGCCCAGCGGCATTGAGATCGTGGTGGAGAACCCGATCAAGTTCATCGTTAAGGGTATCGATAAAGAGCTGGTGGGGCAGACCTGTGCCCTGATCCGGCAATATCGTCCGCCCGAGCCCTATCACGGCAAGGGGATTCGTTTTGAGAACGAGTATATCGCCCGCAAGGCCGGCAAGACGGGCGCGAAGTAGTTAGGGAGCGCAGAGAATGAAGAAGAGAAGCAGAAACGATATGCGCGTCATGCGTCATGAAAGGCTGCGCCGCACGCTTTCCGGGACGGCCGAGAAGCCGAGGATGGCTGTCTTCCACAGCCTGAACCACCTTTATGTCCAGATTATCGATGATGATCTGGGACACACGCTTGCGGCTGTCTCCACTCTTGAGAAGTCCGTGAGAGAGTCGCTGAAGGGGACCTGCAACATCGAGGCTGCCAAGGTTGTTGGCAAGCTGGCTGCGGAGCGTGCCAAGGCGAAGGGGATTGAGACGGTGGTCTTTGATCGCGGAGGGCATCAGTATCATGGCAAGGTTAAAGCCCTGGCTGACGCGGCCCGCGAGGCCGGCCTTAAGTTTTAGACTATTTTAGGAGGGCGGGCTGATCATGATCACAAAGCGAATCGATGCTAAGTCCCTGGACCTGAAAGAGCGCGTCGTTGCCATCAACCGCGTGAGCAAGGTCGTCAAGGGAGGCAAGCGTTTTAAATTTGCGGTGCTCGTCGTCGTAGGCGACGGGGATCGTTATGTAGGAGCGGGAATCGGCAAGGCGAAGGAAATTGCCGAGGCCGTGCGCAAGGGAATTGAGAAGGCAAGCAAGGAGCTTGTCGCCATTCGCAGAGACGGGGATACCATGCCTCATCCTGTGACGGGCGAGTTTGGGGCCGCGAGGGTGCTGCTCAAGCCGGCTCCCGCCGGTACGGGCGTTATCGCCGGTGGCGTTGTCCGCGCCATCATGGAGCTGGGCGGGGTGAAGGACGTCGTCACAAAGGTTGTGGGGCGCACCTCCAACTCCATCAACGTCGCATGGGCCACGCTGGAGGCGATCAAGGAGACCCGCACAGCGGATGAGATATATAAGCTCCGCGGCAAGAAGGCCCTGGAGGCCGCTCCTGTGGAGTAGGAGGTTTGGCCATGTCAAAGATAAAAGTTAAGTGGGTCAAAAGCGCTATCGGGTTTTCGGACCGTCAGAAGCGTACCCTGAAGGCTTTGGGCTTTACAAAACTTCAGTCCACGGTGGAGCATGAGGACACTCCTCAGATCCGCGGGATGATTGAGCACGTCCGGCACCTTGTCGTCTGGACGGCCGAGAACTGAGGAGGCGTCGGATATGAACCTTCATGATCTCAAGCCGGCACTGAACTCCAGGCGCGGAAACAAGCGCCTGGGGCAGGGCCCCGGCAGCGGAACGGGCAAAACGTCCGGCAAGGGCAACAAGGGGCACAAGGCCCGTACGGGCGGCGGTGTTCGTCCTGGATTTGAGGGAGGCCAGATGCCCCTCACCCGCAGGACGCCCAAGCGCGGGTTCAACAATGCTCGTTTTGCTACAAAGTACCAGATTGTCAATCTCGTCTCGCTGGAGGCGAAGTTTGAGGCCGGGCAGGAGGTTACGCCAGACACACTGCTGAAGGCCGGGTTGATTCATTGCGTGGATTTGCCCGTCAAGGTTCTGGCAAAAGGCGAGCTGCATAAGGCATTAACAGTGAAGGCCGCGGCTTTCAGCAAGGGCGCGGACGAGAAGATCAAGGCGGCCGGTGGGAAGGCCGAGGTGATCTAACGTGTTTGGTGCCTTTGGCGACGCCTTCAGACTGCCTGATCTGAAACGGCGGATTCTCTTTACCCTGGCCATTCTGTTTATCTTCCGCCTGGGGGCGTATATCCCGACTCCAGGGGTTGACCGGGCAGCGATGGCGAACCTGTTCAGCGGCGGCAGCGGCGGGGTGATGGATTTCCTCAACCTCTTCTCTGGCGGAGCGCTGAGCCGTTTTGGCATCTTCTCCCTGGGAGTGGCAC
The DNA here is from genome assembly GCA_024681935.1 of Fretibacterium sp. Taxonomy (GTDB): domain Bacteria; phylum Synergistota; class Synergistia; order Synergistales; family Aminobacteriaceae; genus JAFUYV01. The sequence goes on along the minus strand of JAIKZX010000100.1, from coordinate 8,681 downwards.
CCTATATCAACTCCAGCATCGTCATGCAGCTCCTTGTGGTCATCTTCCCCTTTCTGGAGAAGCTTCAGAAGGACAGCTCTGACGGGCGGAAGAAGATTGTTCAGTGGACGCGCTATGGTTCTGTGCTGTTCGCTGTGGTGCAGGCCATTGGTATGACGGCGTGGATTGGGAATCTGGGGATATTCTCCGGTTCTTTCTTCGACGCTTTTATGATTGTCGTCACGCTGACGGCGGGCTCTCTTGCTGTGATGTGGCTGGGCGAGGAGCTTTCCGATCACGGGATTGGGAACGGCATTTCCCTGTTGATTTTTGCCGGCATCGTTGCCCGTATCCCGGAGGCGATTATTCAGACGTGGAACATGGTGGCGCTGGGAGAGCTGAATGTGATAGCGCTCCTGGTGGGGCTTGTCCTCATGGTGGCAGTGGTGTCGGGCTGTATCCTTCTTCAGGAGGGGCAGCGCCGGCTGCCGGTGCAGTACGCCAAGCGTGTGGTGGGCAACAAGGTTTACGGCGGACAGAGCACATTCATCCCGCTGAAGGTCAACCAGGCGGGGGTTATTCCCATCATCTTTGCCTCCTCCCTGTTAATCTTCCCCTACACTATCGCCAGCTACTTCAGGGACAGCTCTGTGGGCAGCTTCATTATGAACCTTTTCACGCCCAACAGCGTGTTTTACATTCTGTGCAACATTGCGCTGATTATCTTCTTCTCCTACTTCTACACGGCGGTTGTCTTCAACCCGTCGGACATCGCCGGCAACATGAAGAAGTACGGAGGTTTCATCCTGGGCATTCGTCCCGGCCAGCCCACTTCGGACTACATCACTAAGGTGATGGAGCGCATTACGCTGGCGGGAGCCGTTTTCCTGGCGATCATCGCGCTGATTCCCAACCTCATGTCCTCCGTTCTGAACGTGAGGAGCTTCTATTTTGGCGGGACGGCGGTGCTCATCGTTGTGGGCGTGGCGCTGGACACGATCAATCAGATTGAGGCCCAGCTCCTGATGCGTCATTATGACGGCATCCTGAAGAAGTCCGGCGGCAAATCCGGCAGTCTGCTTCGCGCGTAGGGGGCGAGGACGTGAGATTAGTCCTTTTAGGTGCCCCCGGCGCGGGCAAGGGAACCCAGGCCGCTTTGCTGAAAGAGCGCGACAAGTGTGCCCACATCTCAACGGGGGATATCTTCAGGCAGAACCTGAAGGATCAGACTCCCCTGGGGATGGAGGCAAAACAGTACATGGATAAGGGAGCTCTTGTCCCGGATGAGGTGGTCATGAAGATGGTCTCCTCCCGCCTGTCGGAGCCGGATGTTGCGGAGGGTTTCCTTCTGGACGGCTTCCCCCGGACGGTGCCCCAGGCGGAGTTCCTGGAGTCATTCCTTAAGGGACAGGGGAAGAGCCTCGACGCCGTGCTGTTGTTTGCTATTGACGATGAGGTCCTTGTGCGGCGTCTTTCCAACCGGCGGACCTGCCGTTCCTGCGGGAAGATTTTTAACCTTCTGGCGATGGAGAAGCCGTCGGCGGTGTGTCCGGCCTGCAGCGGGGAGCTCTTTCAGCGGGATGATGACCATGAGGCCGTCATCCGCAACCGGCTGAAGGTCTTTCATGAGCAGACGGAGCCACTTGTGGCCTGGTACAGGGACCGCGGACTGCTGCGTGAGGTGGACGCTTCCGATGCGCCCGAGGCGATTTACGGACGAGTAAAGGCTGCCCTGAATGGTGCGTCTTAAGAGTCCTGAAGAGCTTGTCCTCATGCGCCGCGCGGGGAAGGTTGTGGCGGATGTGCTGGACCGCGTCAGGGAGTCTGTCCGGCCAGGCGTTACGACGCTGGAGCTGGACACCCTGGCGGAGGATTATATCCGTTCCTGCGGCGGAATCCCGCTTTTCAAAGGGTATTGCCCTTCGTCGGACATGACGCCCTTCCCGGGGACGATTTGTGCCTCGGTGAATGAGGAGGTCGTTCACGGGATACCGGGTCCCCGGGTGCTGGAGGAGGGGGATATCCTCAGTGTTGACGTGGGGGTAAGCCTCGATGGTTACTGCGGAGACGCCGCCTGCACCTACCCGGTGGGGAACATCAGCGGAAAGCGCCAGGCGCTTCTTGACGTAACGGAGACCTCTCTGAACAAGGCTATTGAGGCCGCTATCAGGGGGCACACGCTGGGTGATATTGGTTATGCCGTGGAGTCCTACGTTAAACCGTTGGGATACGGTATCGTCAGGGACTACACGGGACATGGAATTGGGAAGAAAATGCACGAGGCTCCTCAGGTGCCCAACTTTGGTCACCCAAGGCGCGGTGTCTCCCTCCAGAGGGGGATGACGATAGCCATAGAGCCCATGATTATGTCGGGGCGAGAGGACGTCAGGGTCGGAGAGAACGGCTGGACGGTTTTTACTGCCGATGGTTCCGATGCGGCGCATTTCGAGCGGTCAATTGCTATCTTGGACGATGGGCCGGAGATTTTGACCCCATGGACAAGTCGGATGGCTCATTAGAGCTGCTTCCTGCCCTTTATTCTGTCGGGCAGGTGGTTCTCTCCCGGCAGGGGAAGGACAGGGGAAAGTTTTATGTGGTTGTTGGCCTTGAGAAAGATCGGCTGGCTTTGGCAGATGGGGAACGCTTCAATGTTTCCCGGCCAAAGAGGAAGAACCCGCGGCATGTTCAGCGAACATCGCGCTGCGTGGCGGAACTGGCCAAGCTGATTGAGGCGAAGCGGGACATTGACCACGGACGTTTCTGTCAGATCCTTGCCGGGATCAGAGATGTGCCAGCAGAAGAATAAGATTCGGAACGGAGAGGCAGGGCAGTTTATGGCAAACGCGGGAAAAGAGGAAGTCATTGAGGCAAAGGGAGTTATCTGTGAACCACTTCCTAACGCCATGTTTCGTGTGGAGCTGGAAAACGGGCACAAACTTCTGGCCCACGTCTCGGGTAAGATGAGGATGCACTTCATCAGGATACTCCCCGGGGATAAGGTGCTCGTTGAGGTCTCGCCCTACGATTTGACAAGGGGAAGGATTATTTACCGTTATAAATAGAGATGAGGAGTGGGAACAATGAAGGTCAGGCCTTCAGTAAAACCGATTTGTGAGTTTTGCAGGGTGATTCGGCGTCATGGCGTCGTGCGCGTTATTTGCAGCCGCGACCCGCGTCACAAGCAGCGTCAGGGAGTAAGGAGGTAAGGGAATGGCTCGTATTGCAGGTGTGGATCTTCCACGCGAGAAGCGCATTGAGATTGCCTTGACCTATATTTTTGGGATTGGGCTTCCCTCCGCGAAGAAGATCCTGGCGGCGACGGGCGTGAACCCCGATATCCGCGTAAAGGACCTCAGTGAGGAAGACACTCAGAAACTGCGCCGTGAGATTGAGGAACACTACCGTGTGGAGGGTGACCTCCGCCGCGAGGTCTCCATGAACATCAAACGGCTCATCGACATTGGATGTTACCGTGGTCTGCGGCATCGTCTGGGGCTCCCTGTCCGCGGTCAGAGGACGAAGACAAACGCCAGGACGCGCAAGGGGCCGCGCCGCACGGTGGCCAATAAGAAGGTCGCCACTAAGTAGGGAGGGGCAATCGTGGCTAAGAGAACAACGGTCCGCAAGGGCAAGAAGCGTGAAAAGAAGAACATAAACTACGGAGTGGCACATATCTACTCTACGTTCAACAACACCATCCTGTGCATCAGCGACAGGAGCGGCAATATCATCTCCTGGTCCAGCGGCGGCAACGTCGGCTTCAAGGGAACGAGGAAATCCACCCCCTTTGCGGCGCAGATTGCTGCCCAGCAGGTGGCAAAGGGCGCCCAGGATCAGGGGGTTCAGGAGATTGATGTTATTGTGAAGGGCCCCGGCCCCGGCCGTGAGTCGGCAATCCGCTCCCTGCAGGCGGCGGGCCTTCAGGTCAATTTGATTAAGGATACGACTCCCATTCCTCATAATGGCTGCCGTCCCCCCAAGAGGCGTCGTGTCTAATCCCGATACTCTCCCCGACGTCTGCGAAAGGAGCGTAATCTATGTTAGATAACTTGGAGATTTTACGGCCTACGCTGAGGTTTGAGGAGAACACCCCAACTTACGGAAGGCTGTCCCTGGAGCCCCTGGATCGGGGCTACGGGATGACCCTGGGCAATGCGTTGCGCCGGGTCCTGCTCTCCTCGATCGGGGGTGCTGCCATCACGGCGGTCCGGATCGATGGGGTGTTGCATGAGTTCACTACCATTCAGGGTGTGCGTGAGGATGTCATTGAAATCCTGATGAATCTGAAGCATATCCCTGTCCGCTCCAAGAGTGCGGACGTCCGCGTCATCTCGGTGGATATCAAAAAGACCGGCGTGGTGACGGCAGGGGATATCCCGGCGGACAGCGAGGTCGAGTTTATCGATCCGAATGCGAAAATCTGCACAATGGAGAAGGATGCCCATCTTGTGATGGAGCTCTACGTTGAGCAGGGGACGGGCTACCTCTCCACGGAGCGGGCGCGCCCAGCCTTCCTTCCGGTGGACGCCCTGCTGACGGATGCTATTTTCTCGCCGGTGCTCCGCGTGAACTATCACGTTGAGGCGGCGCGCGTGGGGCAGAGGACGGACTATGAGCGTCTGTCCCTGGAGGTCTGGACCAATGGCGTCATCTCCCCGGATAAGGCGGTGGGCGAGGCGGCTCAGATTGTCCAGACTTACTTTGAGCACATTGTTGATAATATTGATGAGGCCGCGGCGAGCTTCGGCAAGGGCGGTCCTTCAGAGGATGAGGAAGAGCTGGAGTCCATAGGCCCTGCGGGAGACGATGGTTTCCTTGCCCGCCCTGTCCATGAGCTTGAGTTCTCCATCCGCAGCGAAAATTGCCTGCTGCGCGGCGGGATTCAGACGATAGGCGACCTCCTTCAGCGTTCCCGCGACGATCTCCTGAAGATTCGCAATCTGGGGAAGATATCCCTGACTGAGATTGAGGAGAAGCTGACGGCTGCCGGGCTGAAGCTGCGCGAGAAAAAGACAAAGAGCGCGAAGCCGGCGGCCCAGCCTGAGTCGGAAGCAGCCGGGGACGCGGCGGAGGAAAAGCCCTCCACGGAGGAGCCGGCGAAGGCAGATGAGCCGTCTGGGCAGGCAAAGCCGAAATCAAAGGCAAAGGCGAAAACGAAACAGACAAAACAAGCTGATAACGCTGAGGAAAAAGCTAAGGAGGAGTAAGGACTATGAGACACCGTGTGGATCATAGAACGCTTGGCCGGTATGGCAGCCACAGGAGGGCTATGTTGAGCAACATGGCCGCCAGCCTGTTTCTGCATGGCCAGGTGAGAACGACGGTTACCCGCGCTAAGGAGCTTCGCCGCGTTGCGGAAAAACTGATTACCCGCGCGCGGGGCGGAAGCGTCCATGATATTCGTATTGTGTTCTCCCGTATGCCCCACAAGGAGGCGGCGACGAAGCTGTTTAAGGATGTTGCGCCCCGCTATGCTTCCTTCGACAAGGGCGGTTACACCCGTATCGTCAAGCTGGGCATGCGGCAGGGCGACGGTGCGGAGATGGCTGTGATTCAGCTCATCGACAGGGAGGAGAAGAGCGGAAATTAAGAAGGACGGGAACGCTCCGCGCTGCCTGCAGTCTCCGATGCTGGAGCTTTGTTCCGTCTCCTTTTCCTATGATGAGACGAGGACAGCCCTGAAGGACCTCTCGTTGAAGGTCGGCCGGGGGGAGCGGGTGGTGATCCTGGGGCATAACGGGTCCGGGAAATCGACGCTCGTGAAAATTTTAGGTGCTCTGCAGTTCCCAACGCAGGGCACCTGTTTTATCTCAGGACGGGACGTGCGGGATATCCCCTTTCATGACCTCCGGCGACAGGTGGGCCTTGTGTTTCAGGATCCTGAGAATCAGATTGTCGCGGCCGTTGTGGAGGACGACGTGGCCTTTGCCCCGGAGAATCAGGGGCTTCCGTCCGGGGAGATACAGGAACGGGTGGACTGGGCGCTCGAAAGAGTGGGAATGCGGCATAAGCGGAACGCCCCGGTCTCCGCACTGTCCGGGGGGGAGAAGCAGCGCGTGGCCCTGGCAGGGGCTTTGGCAGCGCGGGTGGAGTGCCTCATTCTGGATGAGCCGACGGCAATGCTGGACCCGGAGGGGCGGCTTGAGATAGAGAGTGTGCTGCGTGCCCTCCACGAGTCCGGGACGACGCTGGTACAGGTCACACATCAGCTTGAAATCCTTGAGGACGCGGACCGCATTTTGGTTCTCGACGGGGGACGCCTGGCCTGGGACGGGAGAACGGAGGACTTCTGGCCTCTGGCCGGGGAGATGGGGTTTGAACTGCCGCCCTTGCGCAGTCTTGCCCTGCGTCTGGGACTCTCCGCCGGGGCAGCGGACGTTGAGAAAATGGCGTCAGCTCTGGCGGAATTTCTGCCAGAGCATGGCGGGGACCTGCCCGTTACGGTGGAAGCCTCTGAGAAGGCTTCGGGCCAGCCCGAAAAACTCATCGAAGTGCGGAGCCTGTCCTTTCAATTTGATGCTCCGGGTGGCCCGTGGGCGCTGAGGGATGTTGACGCGGATATTTCGCGGGGAAGCTGGCTTTCCGTTGTGGGAAGGACGGGGAGTGGGAAATCCACCCTGATTCAGCACCTTAACGGGCTTTATAAGATTCAGGCAGGGAAAATCCACATAGAGGGAGAGCCCCTGCCGCAGAAGGGAGAGGCTCTCCACGCGCTTCGTCAACGCGTGGGACTTGTCTTTCAGTGTCCGGAGGATCAGTTCTTCTCTCCGACGGTGGAGGAGGAGTTGGCCTTTGCGCCGAAAAACGCGGGGCTCTCCGGGGAGGAGCTGAAGGACGCTGTGATGGATGCCCTGGACCATGTGGGACTGGGAAGGGACTTCCTTCCCCGAAATCCTCTTTTGCTGTCCGGTGGGGAGCGGCGGCTGGTGGCTATCGCCTCCGTGCTCGCTGCCGGGCCGGAGTGTCTTGCTCTGGATGAGCCCCTTGCAGGACTGGACGCAGCCTATCGGAGCCGTGTGCTCGCTCTCCTGTCGGAATTGAGGGATGAGGGGAAAACCATCATCACCATCACTCACGACTGGGACATGGCGCTCCAGTTCAGCAGCCGCGTGCTTGTCATGCAGGATGGGCAGAGTCTCGCACAGGGAACGCCGCGGGAGGTGCTTCCCTCATTGATGGCCGCGTTGAGCCCGGACGCCTGGCCGGAGATAGTACGGCTCTCCTCGGTGCTTCGGCAGCGGTTCCCCTTTGTTCCCCTGACATGGGATGCAGAAGAACTCATCCCCCGGGCGCGGCAGTCTGAAGGAGGGGGTCCGGTCTGATGGCCTTCTCCTCTCTTTCCCTTGGGCAGTATGTCCCCACCGGCTCCCTTGTCCACCGTCTGGATCCCAGGGCCAAACTCTTTGCGCTCCTGCTTCTGGTGTCCGCCGTTTTTACCTCTAAAACGGCTCTCTCTCTTTGCGGCTGGGGAGTGACGCTGGCTGGGCTGGTGGCCATGGCACGACTGCCGTGGAGGTCCGTTTTGCGCTCCTGTCGGCCTATTTTCTGGCTGGCTGCCTTCACCTTCCTCTTTAACGCGGGGGCCCTCCTCTGGAACGGGGGATCGCTGCTGCCTGCCCTGCTGCAGGGGGGCTTTGTCGCGCTGCGCCTGCTGGTGCTGATGGCTTTTGCCGTGCTCCTGCCCCTCACGACAGCCCCGCTTGAGCTTGCAGACGCCCTTGAGACGCTTTTGCTCCCCCTGTCGCGCTTTGGGTTTCCCGCCCGTGAGTGTGCCCTGATGGTGGGGATGGCCCTCCGTTTTATCCCGCTCCTGATGGAGGAGACGGACCGCGTCGTACGCGCTCAGCTATCCCGCGGGGCGCGGCTGGACCAGGGCGGGCTGTTCCGCCGTGTTATGGCCTTTTTGCCCGTACTGATTCCGCTCTTTGTCATCATCTTCCGCCGGGCGGACGAGATAGCACTGGCGATGGAGGCCCGGGGCTACGGCGGCGGCCAGGGACGCACGCGTCTGAGGCCGCTCCGGTGGAGGAAGGCTGACACGGGTGCTGTCCTCCTGTGCGGGATGCTGGCGGCTGTGTCTTTCCTGTGCTGAGGTCAGCACGCGTCAGGCGGGGATAGGCTGCAGGAACCCCATGCCCGACAGCTTCTGCACCCTGCTGACGATGCGGAAAAAGCAGAGCGGGCAGCGAGGAAAGAGCATAATATTAACGCGGAGGTCCCGCACAGGGGCCTCCGCGTAATGATTCTCCATATCGCCCGCCCGGAACAGGGAAAAGCGGGGATTATCTGCGGAAAATCTAAATCGCTTCCTTCATCGCGCGCACGTACTCGCCCACGGGCTTCACGGCATCGCGGCCATGCTGGGCGATGAGCTTTACGATCGCGCTGCCCACGATGACGCCGTCCGCGTGAGCCGACATGGCCCGCGCCTGGTCTGGCGTGGAGATGCCGAAACCCACCGCGCAGGGGACGTCCGTGTTCTGTCGGATGAGCCGGACCATGGCGCCGATGTCCGTCGTGATCTCCTTCCGCACGCCCGTCACGCCGAGGGACGAGACGACGTAGACAAAGCCCTTCGCGTCCCTCGCTATTTCCGCGATGCGGTTATTTGACGTCGGCGCAATCAGCGAAATGAGGTCCAGCCCGTGGGCCGAACAGGCCGGGGCGAAGTCCTCCTTCTCCTCCCAGGGCACGTCCGGCAA
>JAIKZX010000095.1 GCA_024681935.1 Fretibacterium sp. | reverse complement strand
TATCCCGCTGAAGAAAACAAGGAGTGAAATAACCGCAGAGAAGAAGACCCCCGGCAGATAGAGTTCTGTCGTTCCCTGAATGCACCAGCGAAAACCATCAATCACCCCAACCATAGGGTTGAGGCTGTAGAGCAGCCGCAGACGTTCAGGTATGACAGAACTGGAAAAGCCAACGGGCGAGATAAAGAGCCCCAACTGCAGCATAAACGGGACAATGAACTGAAAGTCGTGATATTTTACGCCCAGTGCCGAAAACCAGTAACCCAACCCCAAAGCCGTCAGCGTTGCCGGGAGGAAGAAGATTGGCAGCATCACGATTCCGGGCGAGGGCATGAACCGGTACAGGAGCATCAAAAGACAGAGGAGGAGGAAGGAGATGAGGAAATCCACCACGTTGGCCAGAATAGAGGACGTGGGCAGAATCAGGCGGGGAAAGTAAATCTTGCTGACCAGGGGAGCCCCGTTGACAAGCGAATTGGCACTCGTTCCCAGGGCGCTGGAGAAGTACTGCCATGGCAGCATGGCGGAGTAAACAAGAATGGGATAGGGCACGCCATCGTCTGGCAGCCTTGCCACCCGGCCAAATACGAGAGTGAAGATCACCATGCTCAGCAGAGGACGGATAACGCTCCAGAGGACGCCGATCGCCGTTTGCTTGTAGCGCACAATGATGTCCCGCCACGCTAAAAAGAAGAAAAGCTCCCGGTAATGGATGAGCTCGCGGATGAAGTCCGCCGTTGTCCGGCGGGGCTCAATGATAAGGTCAAACCCCTCATCCACAGGTTTTTCTGTCATAACGATTTTTTGTCCCCTTCCTGCCCTGACCCTGAAACACGGTCATCTTCCAAAGACACTGTGTTAGATTATACATTAAAAACCGCCGGGGACATTACTGCCCCCGGCGGCGTCCTTGCTTAAAATCTTCCTTAGCGGCGTTTCTTCAGGAACAGCGCCGAAAGTGCCAATAAGGCAAGGCCGCCAAGGCCCACGTCACAGCCGCCGCTGCCTTTATTGCTGGTCACGCCACCTGCCTTCTTTATGGTCGGCCAGGTCCACGTGCCATCCAGCGCACTGTCCTGGGGCAGGTATATCCTCATGTGAAGGTGGAAGCCTGCCGTCCCCACGGGCAGCCAGTTGCTCACCTTCGACTCGTCCGTGGGTTTCGTGGCCTGAAGGTAAATATCCAAGGAGCCGTCTTTGTTGACCTTTGCGTCACTTCTGTCGTTGATGCAGTAGCGGTTCAGCTCGTTGTCGATGAGGAAGTTGTCGTCACCGTAGGCCGTGACGGACCAGAAGCCGTGCGTCTTCACCGGCGGCACCTTGTCAAAGTGCAAAACATAGGCATTCTGCGCGTTGAGTTTGTCCCCATCATCGTCAATGGTGGCACTGGGATAAACAGCAATGTAGGTCGGATTGGCCCCAAAGGCGTCAATCGCCACAAGGCACCGGTACTCGTAGGCTTTGTCAAACTCCGCGATAGGATAGCCAAAGAAGTTGAAAGCGCCAATCTGCTTTGCGTAGCCGTCCTTTTTGACAGACGCCACAAGCTCGTTCCGGACACTACCGGTCATTTCCTTCCACTTCGCACCATCAGTGTCAGTCAGGATGGACTCATCAAAGGACAGGCCCGCCCCCACGCCGATTTTTGCCAGTTTTTCCAGCTTCGCTTCGTCGGCAGGAAAAGGCGGATTGGTCACAAGCAGTTCGTTGACCCTGCCGAAAAATTCCTTCGCGCTCATCTTCTGCGCATGTTCGATGGGTGTGAAGTCATTTGCCGGATTATAAGTACCCTTGGGCATTTCCCCTCCGTTGTTGTACACCGTGAGGGTTTTCGATGTCAGCTTCTCCTGAACGGCGTAGACATTCTCAAGGTCGCTGTCACCGGAACACACCGTCCGGCCGAGGATCCAGCCGATTGCAGTGGGCATTTTGACCTGTTTCATATCCGCCGGGACCGTACCGCTGAAGTTCGGGCCCGTAAGCAGATACGTCCTTTCATCCTCCGTATCGTCCTTGCCGCCCGTGCCGAGGACCGTCACGCAGTTTGACCAGGCATCCATGACCTCCAGCGACAGGAAGCGGTCCGCCGCGGGCTTATGAATCACCACCGCGTCGTCGGACAGGTTCAGGAAGAGCTGGGAGTAGAGCGTGTCCACATTGGGGGTGACGACCTGTCGAAACGCCGCCGTCGCCAGTGTCTTAGCGTGAAGAAACTGGTTTTCAGGGGCCTTCTTTTCCGTCGCCTCAACGGTGTTCGTACCCACCGTTTTTGTTGCGTCCATCAGAACCAGCGGGAAGGAGAAAACATAGGCTTCCTTCACCGTATCCCACACGTCAGCCAGAGCTGTCCCGACGGAGCAGAGCATTACCCCCAGCATGACGCATCCAGAAGCAATTTTCCTGAAATTCACTCAAATAACCCCTTTTCTGAAATCGAAAAAATAAAGCTGTCCTGAATCCTATCACCTGAAAAGAGGTCAGCCCCCAAGGGGGCCCGACCTCAACAGAAAAGAGTCCGTTATAAACGTGGGTAAACCTTCTTCATAAGGAACAGCGCCGAAAGCGCCAGCAGGGCAAGGCCGCCCGGCCCCATATTGCAGCCGCCGCCGGAAGAACCTCCGCCGGAAGAGGCCTTGGGCCAGTGCAGGCTCACACCATCGCCGGCAATGTCCACGGTGAAGAAGCCCTTTTCCATTTTTTCAGGCGATATGATGAAGGAGACTTCACGCTCAGTTTCCCGGAACAGTGCAGGGATAATGCGGGACGCAACACGGTTCTCCGTCCCGTCGGGGTCTGTGCGTAAAACATCCATATACAGGTTTGTCAGATCCCTGCTCCCGTTGTACATAATCTTCGCTGTCGCACGGAAGTCCTTCGTTTTTCCAGTCTCACCATCGCTGCCGCTGACATCCCGGGACACGGCGCGGGGAAGCTCATCGCGGAACTCGTCGAGCGTCAGCCACTCCCGCGTATCATCATCCCGAATGGGCCGGAAGAGAATCTGGAAGTCCGTCTCCTTTACGGACTGCTCTCCGGCAG
>JAIKZX010000052.1 GCA_024681935.1 Fretibacterium sp. | reverse complement strand
CTCATTGGCGCCGACAGGGTCCACCTTGGAGCTGCACTTCAGGTACTTCTGAAGGTAGCGGTTCACGATGTCGGCAATCATGTAGCTGTCACCGGATACGGAGGTGGAACCGATAACGATGCGGACCCGCTGCCCCTCATAAACGGCAGCCATGGCAGGACTGGCGCAAAGCGTCAACGCAAGAACAAAAGCTAAAAACTTCTTCAATACAAATCACTCCTCACATGACAGTATATGCCGGCTGTGCCGGCTGAACTTCAGTTTTGATAATCACTTCAGGAGCCCAATCTCCTTCAGGACGGCACGGAGGCTGGCGCGCTGCTCATCGTTCAGGGGCAGGATGGGCGCGGCGCAGTTCCCGACCTCAAAGCCCAGCATATTGAGAGCCTCCTTGATGACCACGGGGAACGTCCCCATGTTTGAGGCGACGCGCAGGGCGCTCAGTTTGAACTGGGCCTCCAGCGCCTCCTGATATTTCCCGGCCTTAAAGTTCTCGTAGATGTCCACGGCAATTCGCGGGGCCACGTTGCCGCAGCTGGTGATAGCTCCCGCCGCGCCGTAGTGAAGCGCTGCGCAGATCAGCGTGTCACGCCCCATCAGTACGTGAAAATCAGGAATATCCCGGGTCAGGCGGATATACTCCTCGCTGTTGGTCATGTCACCGGTGGAATCCTTTACGGCGACGATGTTCTTCACCTGCGCCAGCCTGCGGATTGTGGCAGGCTCCACGGTGACGTTGGTCTTTGGCTTGTTGTTGTAGATGACGATGGGCAGAGAGGTGGCGTCCGCCACGGTGCGGTAGTAAAGCTCCACTTCCTTCTGCGTCTGGCTGACGAACATCGGCGTCAGGACGCTCAGGGCATCCACACGGCACTCCCCCGCAATCTTTGCCAGCTCAATGGCTCCCCTGGGCGTGATGTGGTTCGCTCCCGCGTAAACATCCATCCTGCCCTTCACCGCGTCCACCGTCACTTCCAGCACATGACGGTAAAACCCGTTGTCGAAGGCGTAAAACTCACCCGATGTGCCGAACGGGAATACACCATGAACACCGTTGTCAATGAAATAGCAGAGCAGGCTGCGATACTCTGCCTCCTTGAAACGGCCCTCCGCATCAACGGGTGTCACGACCGGAATGACAATACCCCTGGGCATAAATGCCATTGCCCCTCTCCTCCTCCTGCAGAAATCAGCCTGTCCGCGATTATTCAAATAAGAATGATATTCAAATTATAAATAGGATATAATAAAAAGTAAAGCTATTATTTTTTACACTAAAGATAAGTTTTTCTAATAGATAAAAGGGGCGGACAATATGAATTTCCGATTACTTGAATATATCGTGGCGATTGAGAAGTATGGAACCATGACCGGAGCCGCCAGAAAGTTTTTCATCACCCCCTCCGCCCTTAACCAGCAGCTCCTCAAGCTGGAGGATACTCTGGGGACGCCGCTTTTTACACGTGCCCGGCGGCGGCTTATCCCGACGGCGGCCGGGGAGGTCTATCTGCGCAGCGCGCGGCAGATATTGTCAATCTGGCAGGCCACTTCTTCCGAATTGCAGGATTTGACAGACTGCACGACAGGCACATATCGAATCGGCCTCACCTACGACCATGGCAGCGAGATTTTCGCGCGGATATACCCGGATTTCCACCGGGAATACCCGCAGATAACAATGAGGTGTTATCAGCTGCTTTCAGCGGAACTTATGAAAATGCTTGTTGATGGGGATCTGGATATGGCCTTTCTGCTTTGCGGAAAACCGGAGTCATGGCAAAACATCGAATACCTGCCGCTCAGCTCTGAAAACCTTCTTCTCGGCCTGCCCGGGAATCATCCTTTGGCACCCACACCAAACAGGGGAGACATCCCCGTTTTTGCTCCCGACCTGGCTCAATTGAAGGATGACAGTTTTGCCCTGACACTTGAAAAATCCACCATGCGCCAGCAGCTGATCAACCCCATTTTCGAATCCGCGGGATTCACCCCCAATATCATGGTGGAATCCAGCTTCAACTCGTTCCTTGAAAAGCTGACAGCGGGGGGACTGTGCAACACCATTATCCCTCAGAGCCGGATACACAATCATAAGGACATCGCCTGGTTTTATCTGCCGGGTTCCCCGCGCTTTCACTTCGGCGTCGGACACGTCAGGGGGTACCGGTTGAATGCCGCGCTGCAATATTTTATCGAACTGGCCGGAGTCTATGCCAAAAAGCACCTTGATTTTCCAGCCCCGGATGCTCCTTTGTTGAAGAACGCCTCCCGGGGAACATCCCGTCGCCCGGACGGGCATAAGGCCGGCTCATCGGCTGCCGGTCATTCTTCAGCCTGAGCGGTGAGGTTATTGACATATAACGAAAAAGGGCTAAGATTGATTATGATATATGTCAGAAACGAGGAGGCGATTCGTTGCCAAGACCGCAAAGGTGCAGGAGGATTAACTGTTTTCCGGATTTCTGGAGTTTTTCACCCGGGGAAGAAGAAAACGGGACAATCACCATGACGCTTGACGAGCTGGAGACTATCCGGCTTATGGATCACGAGGGACAAACACATGAGGAATGCGCTCATCAGATGGATGTCTCCCGGACGACGGTGACAGGCATTTACGAAAGCGCAAGGCGTAAGGTGGCAAAATGTCTTGTGGAGGGCAAACGTCTCGTAATAGCCGGCGGAAAGTACAGGTTAAGCGAGGAAAATTTCGCCGGAAACGAGAGATTCATCAGGAAAGGAAATGATTGTATGAGGGTTGCTGTGTCTTACGAAAATGGAAATATCTTCCAGCATTTCGGCCATACGGAGCATTTTAAGCTTTATGACATCGAGGATGGCAAAATCACAAAGGAAGAGATTGTTGACACGAATGGAGAAGGGCATGGGATGTTAGCCGGCTTTTTAAGAACCGCCCAGGCGAACGCGCTGATTTGCGGCGGCATTGGGAATGGCGCGCAATCGGCGCTGGCGGAAGCCGGAATAACGCTTTATGCCGGTGTGTCCGGTTCTGCCGATGAGGCTGTGAAAGCCCTTGTGGAGGGCAGGCTGGTTTTTGACTCTGCCCCGCATTGTGACCATCATGAGGGGTATCATGGCGGTCATGACGATCACGAAGGTCATTCCTGCGGTCATCATGGCGGTCATGATAATCACGAAGGCCATTCCTGCGGTCATCATGGCGGTCATGATGATCACGAAGGCCATTCCTGTGGTCACCATGGCGGTCATGACGGTCACGAAGGCCATTCCTGCGGTCACCATGGCGGTCATGATGATCACGAAGGCCATTCCTGCGGTCACCATGGCGGTCATGACGCTCACGAAGATCATTCCTGCGGTCACCATGGCTGCGGAAGGTAAGAGGGAACGCCTTTTCAAAAAAGCAGACGCTTCCGTCACGGAATCCGCATTTTAAAAGTGCAGAAGGGGTGAGGGGAGACAGAGGGGAGATATCCTGCGGAAGGCAGAAGATCGCTGAGCTGGTCTTATGAGACCATTTCCCCGGCGAAGGAGACTGCCAGCCTTGTGATACTCCCCTCTTACGTTTGAATTGGCGCGGGGAACGGCCTGGAGGCGAGGAGGAGTTTTTCTGGCCCGCTTGTTATCTGCGACAGGGACTGTGCTGTCCCGCCGGGCCGTCCGCGGTCGGGACAAGCCGACAGGTGTCCCTGTTCTTCACTGTCAAAGGTCAGTATAAAACAGTATTTTAATTCCTTTTCTCTGCCCCTGGGATTGGAGAATCCATAACAGAGCTGATAATCCGGAAGAACGGCAGGCTGTGCTCCGGAATCCGCATGCGGGCTCATCCTTTCGATTGATCTGGGCTTCCCTTTGTGGTCACGGCCGTTTTATTTCCAGCCTCTTTTGGGATTTCCCTTCTGTCCTGCCTTGCCATTGCTCTGGCTGGAGTGAAGTTCCGGGAACAGGAATCTTCCAGTATAATAAGAAAAAAAGAAGGAGACGAATGAGATTCGACGTTTAGTTGCGTTTTTGCTTGTATGCGCTGCGGCCTTAATTGTGTCAGGAGGAATGAAAATGTCAGGAGGTCTTGCTTCTGCTTTGCCGGTGAATCCCAATGAGGGCATTGCCTTTTCGGAAGGAAACTTGTCCGCGGTGGTGCTTGCCGGAGGCTGCTTCTGGGGAGTGCAGGCGTTTATGGACCGTGTGCCCGGCGTGGCCCGCACCGAAGTTGGGTACGCAAATGGAAAGACTGAAAATCCCACCTATGAGGAGGTATGCCGTGGAGATACCGGCCACGCTGAGGCCGTGTATGTTCAGTATGACACCACAAAGACCTCACTTCGGACGATTTTAACCGCGTTCTTTTCCATTATTGACCCCACCAGCCGCAATCGTCAGGGCAACGACAGGGGCGCTCAGTACCGGACGGGCGTCTATCTCACAGGTCCTGGTGCGGAGGAGGACAGGGTAATTGCTGGGGAGGTCTTTGCCTCAGAGAGCAAAAAACATAACAAGCCCCTTGCTGTGGAACTGGAGCCATTGAGCGCGTTTTATCCCGCGGAGGAGTATCATCAGAAATATCTGGAAAAGAATCCCGGCGGGTATTGTCATGTGGATTTCAGCCACCTGAAAGAAATTCCATCGGGCAGTCATCGTTATGTACGCCCGTCCGATTCCGACTTAAAGAAACAGCTGACAGATCTTCAGTACAGGGTGACACAGGAAGCTGCCACGGAGGCTCCATTTTCAAGCCCATTGGACGACTTCTGGGAGCCGGGGCTCTATGTAGATGTCGTCACGGGCGAACCGCTTTTCACGTCTCTGGAAAAGTTCAACTCCGGCTGTGGCTGGCCTGCTTTCTCTCGTCCTGTTGATGCCCGGGCTTTGAAAGAGAGGACAGACACGAGCCATTCTATGGTCAGGACAGAAGTCCGCAGCCGTGTGGGGGACAGTCATTTGGGGCACGTATTTGACGACGGACCGAGTGACAGGGGCGGATTGCGGTACTGCATCAATGGGGCCGCGCTGCGTTTCATTCCCCTTGCGAAGCTGGAGGAAGAAGGCTACGGCGAGTACAGGATTCTTTTTGAATCCAGGCCTTAATCACGAGCTTCTGAGCGAAGAAGAGGACGCGCCGCGATGCGGCGGCGGGGTAAACATGACAGCAGGGAGTGTCCTCACGCGTCTCTGATGGAGGATCTCAATCCATACAGAGTGTATGAAATGTCCCTGAACCGCGTATTTTGACCTTATCCTCCTTCGTCCTTTTTGGGCCCTTGAACCGGAAAAAAGAATTACCCCCCTGTTATTCGCAGGGGGTAATTCTTTTTTCCGGTTAGCGGGTGCGGCTTATCATGTCGTCTGGCCGGCTTCCGTTCAGATCAAAGAAGCTTTGCTTCCCACTCGGGCTGCTTAAATCCCGTCAGGACAAAATCTTTTCCGACCAGGAGCGGGCGTTTCACCAGCATTCCGTCAGAGGCAAGGAGAGCAATCTGTGCGTCTTCACTCATGTCCGGCAGCTTCTTCGAAAGGCCCATCTCGCGGTATTGTATTCCGCTGGTGTTGAAAAACCGCTTCAGCGGAAGCCCGCTCAGGGCATAATATCTTCTGAGTGTTTCAGAATCCGGGTGATCTGCTTTTATGTCTGTCACCTCGTATTTGATATTATTGTCATCGAGCCATTTCAGTGCCTTTTTACACGTTGAGCATTTGCTGTAGCAATAGATCCTGAGCATTCCTGGTCTCCCCTTTTCGGTTTGCGTATTGTTTATTATACGCCTGGCTTCCGGCCCCATCAGGGGTAGAAATCTCCGCCGCGCCGACTTCAAAGGATGCGAACGTATATTATAATCATCACTTTCCTTCCGGCTTCCCTTTCTTACGCGTTGCAATCAGCAGCCCGATAAGGCCAAGGGAGGTCATACCGCCAAAACCGGAGTTGCATCCACCACCCGATCCCGCGTCACCGTTTCCTTCACCGCCGCTGGCAGAATCTGCGGCGCTGCTTTCCTGACTGCCGCTGGTGGAATCTGCGGCGCTGCTTTCCTGACTCCCGTTGCCGGATTTTGCGTCACCGTTTCCCTGATTGCCGCTGGCGGAATCTGCGGCGCTGCTTTCCTGACTGCCGTTGCCGGATTTTGCGTCACTGTTCCCCTGATTGCCGCTGGCGGATTCTGCGGCGCTCTTTGTCTGGCTTCCGTTGCTGGATTCCACGGTGCTCTTTTCCTGGCTTCCGCTGATGGATTCCGCGGCGCTGTTTTCCTGATTGCCGTTGCCGGATTCCGTTGCGCTGTTTTCCTGATTGCCGTTGCCAGATTCCGTTGCGCTGTTTTCCTGACTGCCGTTGCCAGATTCCGTTGCGCTGTTTTCCTGATTGCCGTTGCCGGATTCCGCGGCGCTGTTTTCCTGACTGCCGTTGCCGGATTCCGTTGCGCTGTTTTCCTGACTGCCGCTGCCGGATTCCGCGGCGCTGTTTTCCTGATTGCCGCTGCCGGATTC
The DNA here is from genome assembly GCA_024681935.1 of Fretibacterium sp. Taxonomy (GTDB): domain Bacteria; phylum Synergistota; class Synergistia; order Synergistales; family Aminobacteriaceae; genus JAFUYV01. The sequence goes on along the minus strand of JAIKZX010000052.1, from coordinate 2,212 downwards.
CGCTGCGCTCTTCGTCTGGCTTCCGTTGCCGGATCCCGAGGTGCTGTTTTCCTGATTGCCGTTGCCGGATTCCGCGGCGCTGTTTTCCTGATTGCCGTTGATGGATTCCGCGGCGCTGTTTTCCTGGCTGCCGTTGCCGGAACCCGTTGCGCTGTTTTCCTGGCTTCCGTTGCCAGATTCCGCTGCGCTGTTTTCCTGACTGCCGCTGCCGGATGACGCGGGGATTGCGACGGATATGGGTGCGCTTGCGTAGTCGGACTCCTGTTCGCCGTTTACGTCCTCTGCAAGAATGTACACATTATAATCTGTCCCCAATGTGCCGGAAATCTTATTGCTGTCCAGATTGAAGGTTCCCCAGCCGTCTGATGTGCTGAAGTTGCCGCTTACAGTACCATACTGCACCACTTCCGCGCCGTCGCTCCAGCCATTGTCCTTATCCCATGTGCCGTCGGTCACGAGTAGGGACACCCGCGTGGCATTACCGGCATGCTCTCCGGCGATTGTGTAATATACCGTGAGCGTATCGCCATTCCGTGTCACCGTGCTGGGGTTAATATCCATGCTGGTATCCCTCAGCGTCAGTTTATACTCCGCGCCTGGCGCATCGTTCGTCCCCTGGACCCGTGATGAGAAGATGACGGACGAAAGACTGACGTTAAAAGCCGGGCTTACGCCAACGTCATGATAAGTAGCTGTATACATCTCGTTGCAAATCCTGCCCTCGACGCTGACAGCACCCAAATGGGTATGCTTATATCCATATTTTGTATATTGCATATGCTGATAGCGCGACCGGATCCACCACCGGTTGATATATTGGCCGGAAGGAATAGACGAGTCGTGATAATTCTTCGCGCGGCTTTTGTAAATGGTGTAGTTGTCATTGCCGCTGATGTACCCAAAGTCGGGATTCATAAGCTCGGTAACATCCAAAAGGAATACACGGTCCCCATCCTCATGCAGGCACGTATGAATAAAATTGCTGGTGTGCTTGTTGCTGGGCAGCGTTTTTTTGCTTAAAGCGACGGCTGCCTGTTCAGCAACGGTAAAAACCTCTTGATTTTTCAGGAAGTTCTCATCGTTCAGCCAATCCCTCAGAGAGTTGATGCCCCACATCATCTCCATATCAGATACGTTATGAAATGGAATTTTCTTCTCCAGGATCGTATCGCAGTCCAGGAATAGGGTGTTATCGCCAAACTCTGTCGTACTGGGTGCGAGAACGCGATACTTCATGGGGATTTCCTTGTACTTCCCGTAGTACACATAACTCCCGCTCCACGCTTCGTCGGATGATACTGAAGATGGGGATCCTATCGTGTTTACCCCAAGTCCAAGCCCATCCTGAGTCTTCTCCCAGGCCACAGCCTGGTCTGAAGAGATAACCAGCGGCAAAACCACAATCATCGCCAAGATACGTAATTTTACTGATGCAAACATTCACGATCTTCCTCCTTAGTGTTTCGTCTTCCCGAAAATCAGTTTCGGATCATGTTCCTGAATTCTGTAATTCGAAAAGTGAAATGGGGCGCGTAGGGGATAGAAAGTGGCTTCCCGTCTGAATTAAGCCGGACATATATTTCATGAGGGGGTGCGGATTTCCGGGGATGTGGGCGGGCGGTCACTCATGGAACACGCGCGGGAAGAAAGACTGGACATTAAAAAACGCATGTACGAAGTTGAGACCAGCAGATACCGGATTGCGGCATAATAGGGGAGCTGTGGAAAAACGGTCCGGAATGATATGTATTATCGTTTTGCGAATACTTGCTGCAAAAGCATGGGAAAGAAGCAGGGGAAAGTCTTATCCCGCAGGAAATGGATGCATCACAGCGCAGCCTGGGAGCATCGAAAGAAAACCTCGTTTATCCGCATCGGTTGTCAGCGAGAGCCATTCTCTGTGAACCAGCCCCTCTTCTGCTGATCCTTTCCGTGTTCTGCCCCCGTGCTTTATGGGGCTACCTGTCTGAAGCCCTGCGAAAAATTCTGCTGCCTGCCTTTATCTTCCCTCTTCTCTTCCTGTGGCTTTTCGGGCCACGGCCGTTATTCAATTCATAGTTTTTCTGCTTTTTCTTATTCTAAAACGTAAGGAATATCTGATTATTGTTGACCTTTAGTTGGGCTATGCCCCCATTTCGACCACGCCCGCATCCTCTGGATGTGCCCGAAGCGGGGCTCTGCCCGTCTTCAATATCTCAACCCCCGGTATTCC
>JAIKZX010000138.1 GCA_024681935.1 Fretibacterium sp. | reverse complement strand
TGCCGTGGGGAAGAGCTACGTCCGCGTTGACGCCTTTGACAAGGTGTCCGGCAGGGCAAAATATACGGACGACCTCTGCGACAGGCACGCTCTTATCGCCAGGATTAAGCACTCCAATGTGGCCCATGCCCTGGTGAAGTCCATCGACATATCAGAGGCCGAAAAAATTCCCGGTGTGGTGAGGGTTCTGACGTGTTTTGACGCGCCTGACTTTCTCTTCCCCACAGCGGGGCACCCCTGGTCCACCGAGGAGAGCCACCAGGACGTCTGCGACCGGAATGTGCTGACGCGCCATGTGCGCTATTACGGCGACGACGTGGCTGCCGTGGTGGCCATGGATGAGATTTCAGCGAAGCGGGCCGTTGAGGCAATCAAGGTGGAGTATGAGGTTCTGCCCTTTGTGCTGGATGTTCAGGAGGCCATGAAGGAGGATGCTCCCCGGCTTCACGAAAAATACCCGAACAACGTCCTGGCCCACACGCAGGTCTGCCGGGGCAATTACGCGGAGGCCATTAAGGAGCCGGGCCTGATTAAGGTCGAGGGCTGGTACGACACGCCCACAGTGCAGCACTGTCACATCGAGAACGCCGTGTGTTATGCCTGGGAGGAGGCCGGAAAGGTCAACATCATGGCCTCCACCCAGATTCCCCATATCACTAAGCGCTGTGTCGCCCAGGCCCTGGGCATTGACTGGGGAAAGGTGCGGCTGGTGAAGCCCTACATCGGCGGCGGCTTTGGAAACAAGCAGGATGCCCTCTATGAGCCTCTCTGCGCCTGGCTGTCCACTCAGGTGGGCGGGCGGCTGGTGAAGCTGGAGTGCCAGAGGGAGGAGACCTTTGCCAACAACCGCGTCCGCCACGCGATACGCTTCCATTTCATCTCCTGGGTGCGGCCGGACGGGACCCTCGCTGCGCGGAAGGCGGAGTGCTTCTCCAATCAGGGAGCCTACGCCAGCCACGGACATGCCATCTGCGCCAAGGGCCTGGGTTCCATTCCCCAGCTCTACCCCTGCGAAAACTTTGAGGGCGACGGCTGGACGGTATTCACCAACCGCCAGGTGGCGGGGGCCATGCGCGGCTACGGGATGCCTCAGGTCACCTTTGCCCTGGAGTCCCATACGGAGGACATCTGTCAGCGCCTTGGGCTGGACCCCGTTGCCTACCGGCGAAAGACGGTTATGCCCGTGGGGTATGTGGATGGCTTCTCCAGAAATGAGCTCTACTCCGACACCTTCAACCAGGTCCTGGATAAGGGCATGGCGTACATTGATTTTGAACGGAAGCGGGCGGCCTGCGCCGGGCAGACCGGTCCCATCCGGAGGGGAGTGGGGGTATCTCTGTTCTGGTACAACACCGCAGTGTGGCCCATCGCCCTTGAGACCTCGTCCTGCCGCATGGTGATGAACCAGGATGGCTCCATTCAGCTTCAGGTGGGGGAGACGGAGATCGGTCAGGGAGCGGACACGGCCTTTGCCCAGATGGCGGCGGAGACGCTGGGAATCCCCTTTGACAAGGTGCACGTTGTCTCCAGTCAGGACACGGACATCACGCCCTTTGGCACGGGGGCCTACGCCTCCCGCCAGACCTACACCGCCGGCATGGCCATCCGGGGCTGCGCCGAGGCGTTTAAAAAACATATTCTTGAGGTGGCCTTCCGTTACACCCGAATGCAGCCTTATCTCATGGATATCGCGGATGGGAACATTGTCCGCACAACGGACGGCCGCGTTCTGATGTCCCTGGGGGAACTGGCGCTGACGGTGCTTTACGACCGGGAGCAGAACGAGCATCTGACCATGGAAAAATCCACCCAGATCAAGAGCAACGCCTACACCTTCGGCTGCTGTTTCGCGGAGGTGGAGGTGGATATCCCTCTCTGCCAGGTGAAGCTTCTGAACATCATCAACGTCCATGACGCGGGGACGCTTATCAACCCCGCGCTGGCCGAGGCCCAGGTCCACGGCGGCATGAGCATGGGCATTGGCTACGCTCTGTCTGAGAAGATGCTCTACGATGAAAAAACGGGCCGCCTGCTGAACGGAAACCTGCTGGACTACAAACTCTCCACGATGATGGACCATCCGCACCTGGAGGCGCAGTTCGTGGAGAACCCGGAACCCACCAGTGCCTACGGCACCAAGGGGCTGGGAGAGCCGCCGGTTCCGCCAGTGGCCCCCGCCATCCGCAATGCCATTCTGAACGCCACGGGGATCGCCTTCAGCGAAATACCCATCCGGCCGCATCTGCTCTACGAGAAGTTCCTGGAAGCGGGGCTCATTGAGGCCGGAGGAAAAAACGGCGCATCCTGCCCGTCGGAGGCTGATAAAAATGTTTGATGTGGAAGCCATTTATGAGGCAAAGACTGTGAGCGAGGCCGTGAAGCTCCGCCAGGAACATCCGGAGGCGGTAATTATCGCGGGAGGGTCTGACGTGCTCATCAAAATTCGTGAGGGCAGGCTGGCCGGGTGTGAGCTTATCAGCATATACGGCATTGACGCGCTCCGGGGCGTCCGCATGGAGGAGAACGGCACGCTGCGTATCGGGTCTCTGACCTCCTTCTCCCATATCACCCGGGACCCTCTGATTCAGGAACATATCGCTGTCCTTGGAGAGGCCGTGGACATGGTGGGCGGCCCTCAGATACGGGCCATCGGAACCATCGGCGGCAACACCTGCAACGGCGTGACCTCGGCGGACTCCGCCTCAACGCTGTTCGCCTGGGACGCGGTGATTGAGCTGACCGGGCCCGAAGGGGTGCGGAAAGTTCCCATAGAGGCCTTTTATCTCGGCGCGGGCAAGGTGGACCTGCGGGAAGGCGAGATTCAGACGGGAATCCTTATCCCCAGGGAGTCCTGGGAGGACTGCCAGGGGCATTACATCAAGTATGGGATGAGGAATGCCATGGAAATTGCCACCACGGGCTGCTCCGTCAATGTGAGGCTTTCTCCGGACAAAAAGACGGTCCGGCGTTTGCGGATCGGCTATGGTGTTGCGGCCCCCATCCCCGTCCGTGCGCACAAAACAGAGGCGGCATGGGGGGATAAGCCTGTCTCTGAGGAGACAGCGCAGGGGATTGCGAAATCTGTTCTGGAGGATGTGACCCCCAGGGACAGCTGGCGCGCGTCGAAGGATATGCGCCTGCACCTGTGCTCCGAGATGGCGTACCGGGCCTTCGCTGAGGCCGTGCGCCGGTGTGGAGGTGATATCTGATGAGCTCGCAGTACAAGCTGATTACCTGCACCATCAACGGAATAGAACGGAGTGCCATGGTGGACGTCCGGGCTTCCCTCACCGACATGCTGAGGAATGAGTATGGCCTGACGTCGGTGAAGAAGGGCTGTGAGGTGGGGGAGTGCGGGGCCTGCGCCGTCATCATTGACGGGGAGTGCTTCAACTCCTGCATCTACCTCGCCATCTGGGCGGACGGCAAAAATATCACCACGCTGGAGGGACTGACCCTGCCCGACGGGACCTTGTCGGACATCCAGCAGGCATTTGCGGACGAGACGGCCGTTCAGTGCGGCTTCTGCACGCCGGGCTTTATCCTGGAGGCGGAGTCCTTCCTGAAGAAGGGCAAAATATACACCGACGAGGAGCTGCGCAAGCTCCTGTCCGGCCACCTGTGCCGCTGCACGGGCTATGAGAACATCCTGAAGGCGGTCAAAAAGACGATGCTCGCCAGGGCAAAATAAAAAAAGCCCGCCGCGAAACGGCGGGCAGAAATCCGTACAGGTCAGTACAGGCCGGGATAGAGGGGCTTTGAAGCGCAGAGCTCCGTTATCTCGGCCCGGACTTTCTTCAGCTCCTCATCGTCACGGATGTGGGAGATGACGCGGTCAATCCATCCGGCGATCCGGTCCATCTCCTCCGGACCAAAGCCGCGTGTGGTGACGGCGGCGGTCCCCATGCGCACGCCGCTGGTGACCATGGGGCTCTGTGTCTCAAAGGGAATGGTGTTCTTGTTGGCTGTGATTCCTGCCCGGTCCAGGGCAATCTGAGCGTCCTTGCCGGTGACGCCCTTGTTGGTGAGGTCAAGGAGGATCAGGTGATTGTCCGTGCCGCCTGAAACGAGGCGGAAACCCCGTGCCAGAAGCCCCCCGGCCAGCCGTTTGCAGTTGGCGACGATAGCCTCCTGATAGGTTTTGAACTCCGGCTTCAGTGCCTCGCCAAAGGCCACGGCCTTGGCGGCGATGACGTGCATCAGCGGCCCGCCCTGCATGCCGGGGAACACGGCGGAGTCCACCTTCTTTGCGTAGGGTTCTTTGCACATAATCATCCCGCCCCGGGGGCCCCGAAGGGTCTTGTGGGTTGTCGTTGTTACGAAGTCGCAGTGCGGGATGGGGCTGGGATGGACACCGGCAGCCACAAGCCCGGCAATGTGGGCGATATCGAACATCACAAGCGCGCCCACCTCGTCCGCAATCTCGCGGAACTTTGCGGCGTCAATGACGCGGGGGTAGGCGCTGGCTCCGCAGACAATCATTTGGGGACGATGCTTCCTGGCGAGGTCACGAACCTGGTCGAAGTCAATGGTCTCGGTGTCGCGGCGGACACCATAGGGGACGATATTGTAGAGCTTGCCGGAGAAGTTGACAGGGGAGCCGTGGGTCAGGTGTCCTCCCTCCGTGAGGCTCATGGCAAGAAGGGTGTCGCCGGGTTTGAGGGCCGAGAAGTACACGGCCATATTGGCCTGGCTGCCTGCGTGGGGCTGCACGTTGACATGTTCGCAGCCAAAGAGCTTCTTTGCCCGCGCCCTGGCCAGCTCCTCCGCCTTATCCACCACCTCGCACCCGCCGTAGTAGCGCCGCCCGGGGTAGCCCTCTGCGTACTTGTTGGTGAGCACCGACCCCATAGCCGCCATTACGGCCGGGGAGGTGAAGTTCTCCGAGGCGATCAGCTCAATCTGGCCGTTCTGCCGGCGATACTCCTCCTCCAGGATACCTGCAATATCCGGGTCTGTCTGGCGAAGAGCTGTTCTCATGTCCACGCTGTATCCTCCTGCCTTCCATATTGATGTGTCAGTGTCATTTACTGTCATTATAACGAGGCTCAGGGGCTTGTCAAGGACAGGCCCCGCCGGGCGCCTTTACAGGGTTTCCTTTCCGAAGACCTTTTCCTGCAGTGCGCGTCCTGTGGGGGTGGCGGCCAGCCCTCCTCCGGCGGTTTCGCGGAGAGAAGCGGGAAGCGAGTCCCCAACGCTTCTCATTGCGGCGATGCACTCGTCCACGGGGATTTTTGCCTCAATCCCCGCCAGGACCATATCTGCTGAGGAAAAGGCAATCATAACCCCGGAGACGTTGCGTTTGATGCAGGGAATTTCCACAAGCCCCGCCACGGGGTCGCAGACAAGCCCCAGCTGACTGGCAAGGGCAATGGCACAGGCGTCGCCGCACTGGGAGGGCGTTCCTCCCATCAGCTCTGTCAGAGCCGCTGCCGCCATGCCCGATGCGCTGCCGCACTCCGCCTGGCATCCGCCCTGGGCTCCGGCGATGCAGGCGTTCTTTGCGATGACCATGCCAAAAGCCCCTGAGGTAAACATGGACAGGATAATCTCCTGTTTCCCGGCCCTTCCCTCCTCAAACAGGGGGACCAGGCAACCCGGCAGTATCCCGCAGCTTCCCGCCGTGGGCGTGGCGACGATTTTCCCCATCGCTGCGTTGCACCCCGCCACGGCCAGAGCCACCGCCATGGCTTTTGTCAGGAAGGGGCCGGAAAGCCCGCCGCCCGCCGCCGCATAGGTTTTCATCCTGAAACCTTCTCCGCCGGTGAGCCCGGACATGGAATGCAGCCCCTCCTCCTGCCCCTGTTTCGCCGCTTCGCACATCACGGAGAAATTTTCCTCCATACGCTGCAGGAGAGAATCGGGGGTGTCATCCATTGCCCTGGCCTGGTCCTCCAGGACCACTTCGCTGATCTTTCTTCCGGCGGACTCCGCCGCATCCGTCAATTCTTTGATGGAATCGTATTCCAGCATGGTGCCGCCCCTTCTCTTAAATCGCCCGGATTACGATGGCGTTGATGACGTTGTTCAGACTGCGGATATCCTCCGCCATGTCCTGCTCCGTGGTCTGGCTGGAGAGGGAACTGCGTCCCGAGTCCAGTTCAAGGGTCATCAGAGCCTCGCCGCCCCTCTCCCTGCGGGAAAGGCGGAAGTTTGAGATATTCGCTTTGGGGTATTTCAGCCGCATCAGGTTCGTCACATCTGCGATAACCCCCGGCTTGTCCCAGTGGAGGACGAGGATGGTGTTGTTCTCTCCGCTGAAATCCACGCGCATTCCATTGACAAAGTCCACGCGGATATTTCCGCCACCAATGCTGGCTCCCTCAACGGTCCCCTCGCTGCCGTCCTCCATCTGAAAATGAATCCGCGCCGTATTGGGGTGCGCGTCCCGGATATCCTGTTTGATGAAACGGTAGGTTATTCCCTCCCGCCGGGCGATTTCCAGGGCGTCCCGGATCTCCTCCGAGTAGCTGTGATATCCCATGATTCCGGCCAAAAGCGCCCGGTCTGTGCCGTGGCCCCTGTAGGTACGGGCAAAGGACCCGGACAGTGTAATCTCAACGCAGGTGGGCTTACGGCCGTCCATAACCTTGTTGGCAACGCGGCCAAGCCGGACAGCCCCCGCCGTATGAGAGCTGGAGGGGCCGATCATGATCGGCCCGATGATGTCAAAGACGTTCATTTTCAGGTTCCTCTCCGTTCAGTTCCCTCTGTGCGCCTGTTGAATCCATTGACCGTAAAATACGTTGACTTCTCCGCCGCTGGTTTGCTTCCGGAGACGCTATCATTATACAGGACAGCGGAAGTCTGTCTGAACCGTTTATAAGGGTCCTTTGGTATGATAAAATATGAAAAGAAGCAATAATTTTTGATAAGTGCCGGAGGCTGCATTATGAATGACCTGTACTCCATCGGTGAAATGGTTATTGATTTTATTCCAGGCGCCCCAAATAAAGACGATGTCAGTTATATCCGCAAGGCAGGCGGCGCACCGGCCAATGTCGCTATAGCTGTCTCAAAGAACGGGCTCAGCGCATCCATGTGCTGCAAGGTGGGGGATGATGACTTCGGCCGTTTCCTGACGGACACACTGGAGGAGTTCCATGTGCGTGCCGCGTGCCCCGAGCCCTGCAGTGAGGCGATCACCACGATGGCTTTTGTGACGCTGGATAAGGACGGCGACCGGAAGTTCACCTTTGCCCGCAAGCCGGGGGCCGATATGTTCCTGTCCGAGGCGGATGTGAGCGAGGCGGACCTTCGCGGTTCTGTCATCATCCATGCCGGATCCTGTTCGCTTTCCGCGGAGCCTGAAGCCGCCGCCACGGTGAAGGCGCTCCGGCTGGGGCGTGATCTGGGTAAGCTGGTGAGCTTTGACGTGAACTACCGCGACCTCATGTGGAACAACGACATGGATGCCTGCGCCGAAGCGGTCCGGGGAATCCTGCCCTGTGTGGATCTGCTGAAAATATCCGATGCGGAGGTCGGCATGCTGGGCGGTGAGGGGGCTCTCCCGGCGCTCATGGAGAGGTACGGCATAACGGTTGTTGTCGAGACCCTTGGTGCCAGCGGAGCGCAGGCGTTCTTTAACGGCGGCATCATAAAGGTCCCAGGGCTGAAGGTTCACGCGGTGGATGCCACTGGCTGCGGAGATGCTTTCTGGGGCGCTTTCCTGTCGAAACTCAGATTTTGCGGTGTTGTGAAAACTGCCGGCATCACGGAGGAAATTATCCGCAGTGCGCTGGAATACGGCAACGTCTCCGGCTGCATCTGCGTCCAGAGCAAGGGGGCCATCGCCTCCATCCCCACGCGAAATCAGATTGAAGACTATATGAAAAACCTGCAGACTGAAGGGAACGGGGTGGCCTGAAATGTCCGTCTGGGATGAGAAGTGCCTCCTTTCTCCGTCGCTCATCTGCCTGGATATGTG